>NZ_NCTH01000020.1:0-99808 GCF_002105475.1 Vibrio sp. ArtGut-C1
AGTGAAAATGCCACGCGTTGCGAATCCCTCTTGAACAGTTTGTTAGGCGACATTTCTACGTTTAACTTCTTTCTCATACGAAGATTCGTTGTATAACCAGATAGCCCAAAATGTGAAAAACATCCCGATCGTGTAAATTGAGTAATTAAGAGCATTATCCGATAAGAAAATCGTAATGCTTGCCGCATTAGAAGATGGGTAAAGGAAAGTAACATTAAAAATCATGTACAAAATGGCTGTGACGAAAGTGGTTCTAAAAAGCCAATTTAAACATCCTTTCTTTCGAGATTTTTGCCAATTATCAAATGCTTTACCATTCATTAATCCACTCCTTTTCTGTTAACTGAAGCTAGATTCACGCCAAGATACTACCCACTAGTCTATCGTTTGTCTCATGTCGCCTAACGCCGCATTAAGGTGTGAGCAACGCTTGCCTATACTTTGAGCGAAGCGAAAACGGCAAGCGTTGCGAATCACTCTTAAATGCTTTGTTAGCTATTTTCACACACTCCGTCATTACTCCAAACAATTCCTCTTGTATGGGTCAAAATAAATGTCCGATACTTATCTCCAAGATTATAACTTCTAACCAAAACTGAAATTTGGTCAATAATTGCCTTTCCTTTGTTATATCTACGTGTATATTCATTATCACACCAATCTGGAGATTGTATATCAACACCCAAGTCAGAAAACTCGCTCATTAACGCAAAAACTCTATCTTCAATTTCTGATTTTCTCATTTCAAATGAGTATTGCTCCTCCAAGGCTTTCACATGAGCTAGCTGTTTCTGGTACTGTTCTATAAGTGCATCGAGCTTCTTTTCTTTAGAAACCAACTCTGTTTGATTACCTTTGCTTGCGTCAGATAAAGAAGCTTTCAACTGAGATATTTGATTTTCTAGATCTGTTCTAGCGTTCTCCATTCTAATTTCTTTATGGAGAAGTTGATTTTCTTTGTCTTTAAGATCTAACAAAGACTTAGATTTTTCCTTTTCAAATTTCAGTTCAGCATTTTTTAAATCTAGCTGACGTGCAGATATTTCTTGTTTTTCGGTTTGTATTGATTTGTACTCAGACCAAATAAAAAGACTTGCTGCCGAAAATAATACCAAATACGTAACAAATGCAACTAAATGAGATTTAATTGCCTGATAAATTTCCTGAAAATTCAAAACTCGTTCCTATGTTAATTGAAATAGCTAACGCCGTGTTAAGGGGTGAGACAACGCTACCGCCGAAGCCAATATGACCGCCTTAATCACTTAAACTGATTTGAAGTGAAAGCGCCACGCGTTGACGAATCCCTCTTAAACACTTTGTTATGTTTTACCACAACTGACTCGCTCACATGGCAAAGAACTAAATTGCATAAAGAATTGTTTAACTTGCGTCACACGACGTTGTGGAATAATCCGACAAAAGCGATAAACACAAAGCATGTAATTCTCAGGAATTTGATTGAGGCAACTTTGACGGCTTTTAGCGAGTGATTGCATCCCTTTCAAAACAACGAAAAACAAAACCCAAATTGCCGAAAGCCCCGCTGCCGATTTGCTAATTGAAAAATAAAACCAAAGAGACTTTAAGCCAAACCGATTATCAACGCGCAAATGCAATTTCAAATTGAAGCAACCCACGAACTTTGAAGCATGATTATGCTTGATGGATTCATGAATTTGGACGGACAATATTTAATTGCTGAAACAACTCGAACTACTTACCAAAGAGACCAAAGAAATAAGCGCCAAGAAACCCATTATTTCTTATAAATCAAAGTGAAACATAACGCCGCATTAAGGTGTGAGCAACGCTACCACGAAACTTAACCATACCACCTTAAACACAGAACCCAACGATGACACAAAAAATGCCAAGCGTTGGGAATCACTCTTAAATGCTTTGTTAGGCATCTAGCTCGTAAATACGCTCACATTCAAAACGAACATACAAACCTTCTCGTAAATTGTCTAAAACAAGTCGCTTAATTGACCAACCAGAAGCCCGAACCTCTCTTGCTTCTTTACGAATGGAAGAACTTATTTCGTCATCATTTAAGCACGCTTCAATCCAATTGCTTGAATAGGAGTCTCGATCCAAAGCTAGCAATTCCAGCTCTTTTAACAGTATAGGATTTGCCGTAAATCTGAAATCAAATGATTTAGTGACTATTGGATTATCTGATGTTTCGATTGAACTTTTTATCGACTGATACTGATTTACAACAGAATCTTTTAAATCCTGTATATCACCTTTCACTTCACCAATTATATCCCGTCCCGCTTGATTAATTTCGTTTCCTATCGCAGTTTGCATGCTTCTTTGAGAGTTATCTTCATGATATTTATTAGCTACTGATGATGCTGCTGCCCCCGTCAACACTCCGATTAACAACTTTAAAATATCGGCTGTCCACGCTTGCTCTTTAAAAAGGTGGACTATTAATATAATACAAAAAAGCCCTGCCCCCGTAGCCAGTAAAACCGATGAACCTTTTAGTTTATGTAGCTCACTTGAATTAATTTTCAGCCATATAGCTAGAAAAATCACCAAGATAAATACTGCTACAAAGATCGCTGGAATATACTCCATACATTTCTCCTTGATGCCTAACGCCCGCTTAAGTGGTGAGCAACGCAATGCGATGTTTCCGCATACCACCTAAATCACTAAATTTACCGCAAACCACAAATGCCACGCGTTGCGAATCCGTCTTAAAGCGTTTGTTAGCCGTTTGCTCCGGCCTCTCGCGGCTTGCCGCCACCCCGCTCTAGAACCAAGCCACCGCACCAGATTTCGAAACGTCTGCTTGATTAAACAACCAAGAAACAGCAACCTGGCGATGAATTCAATTGCTGCATTGAAGGTTTAAACACTGGACACAAACCGCCAATGCCGCAGTGTGCGTTACCTGAAAAACCATCGGATTCACAAAACCTGTTTGATGACCAAACCCGATAATAACCACCGGCTATGAAAAGCAGATTTGGCTGTCCAAACCTCAGACTGAGTACATTCAATGGGCAAAGGCGGCTAACGCCCAATTAAGGTGTGAGGCACGTAATACCGATGCTGCCGCATACCACCTTAATCACTAAAACCGACGCATAGTAAAAATGCCACGCGTGCCGAATCACTCTTAAATTGTTTGTTAGGGCAATACTTGACACAAGCAGTTGATCTAATTAACTTACTATCCACGTTTCGGAATCGTTTTGAAATAGAAAACCTGAATGAAACATTGAACAATCTGACGAGCATAACACCCTATGACAAAGGTAAATTGTCTCGTGCGATTGATAGTTAATCAATGTTGTATCAGGAATCCAATAATGACGATTTTAAACCTAACGACATGCCTATTTGTAGCTATCGCAACACTAACAGTGTTCTTTTGCTTATACCTATTATTTATCGAACATTCTAAGTCAATCGTAGCTACGATATTTTCTGCGAAACTACTCAAAATCGCAGTTGATTTAGTTAAGTTAAATATTGGCTAATACTATTCATATAACAGGTATCGCGCCCCATACATAGCGATACCTTTTGCTTTGTTAGCTTCATTGCCCTAACGCCCTGTTAAGGGGTGAGCAACGCAATACCGAAGCCGCCGCATACCACCTTAATCACTAAAACCAACGCATAGTAAAAATGCCACGCGTTGCGAATACCTCTTGAACAGTTTGTTAGGGCGCAGAGCCTATTGATACACGCTGACTTCTATTAAGTTTTTATCAAGATCCAAAAAATAGACCGATTGGATTGCACCAACAGCTCCTGATTTTTCGACTGGACCCTCTATGATTTTGACATTTTCTTTGACTAAATGGTTTACCACTGATGTCAACGGCCAATCTGAAATTAAGCAAACATCACCTGAACCAACATTAGCTACATTTCGCGGTTCTTGGCCAGAAGCTGGAAGTTAATCTTTTGATTTCCGAACGTTACAGCCTTACGGCCATTGGCAAAAGTCACCTCTTCCATGCACAAAACCCGTTTATAAAAATCCACTGATTTTTCTATGTCGGAGACTGTGAGAATAATATGATCTATGTGATGAATCATCATTTTACTCCTTGCGCCCTAACGCCCAATTAAGGTGTGAACCACGCTACCATGACACTCAAATTGGATGCCGTAAACACTGAACTTAACCCAAACCAAAAATGCCAAGCGTGGTGAATCACTCTTAAATTGTTTGTTATATGCTTATTTTACTCGGACTCTTTCATACCATTGATCGAATTGATCGATGACTCGATTATGGTAGAAGGTCTTACTAATACTTTTGGGATTATCAGGGTCTAGTCGACGAAGTTTACAGTATCGTTCGCCTTCAGCTTTCAAAGTCCTCATTTGGTCGTGAAACACTTTATTTTGTTTAAAATTAGTATAACGAGCTTTCAGTATCTCTAACAATTCATGATAGTCATGAGGGTAGTTTTTCAAGGCATCTTCTTCTGAGAGCACTATTTCTGGCGCATCAGGGTCGTTTGTAACACGGACTTGTAAAGCTTCTTCATTAGTGGTCTTAACCAACTTAGTATGCAATTTCAGAGAAATTGCGTAGTTAGCATCTTTGTCGTGTTCATGTTCTTTCTCTACACCTTTGAGGTATTTTAGTAAGTTTGACTTAACTTCACTGTCTACGCTAAAACTCGTTACATCAGATAGATGGAAAAAAGACACTGGCATTAAGTAAAAATTATATCGACTGAAGTCGTGATTGAACCAATTCATGGCGAGAGTCATGAAGTTCTTTAAAGATGCTGTGCCTATTTCTTGAATACTAGTGCTTAATTCTAAATCCCCACACACGAAATGAACTGAGTCATCGCGAATGTTCATTAACAAGCGAATATTGTCACCAACTACTGAGGGAATAGAGCCGTTACTTAGCAAACGATTAAGAGCCGCACCTAATGAAATTGTTTTGGGGTTTCCGCTAGGAGATATGACCACTTCACCTTTTTTCATAATGTGGATTGCTTGTGGTAGATCACCACCATCCTTCACTAGTTTAGACTTGAGAAGTAATTCCCACGCATTGGTCATTAGAATCGAGAAAGCCTCTTCACGGTGCTGGAAGTTTGGCTTGTTGTATATTTCAATTGCGGAAATACAAGCTGAAATAGACTTTTCGAGCATAATTTGATGCAAAAGCTTATCTACTTCATCTTTTTGACTCTGATGCTGCCGGAAAGTCGTAGAATTGAAAGTGGTTATGATTTCAGTAACCTTAAAACCAGAGCCACTACTTTCTAAAAGTGTTGCCCACTTTTTTCTTAAATACGTTCTGACTGTGGATACACTCCAACCTGTAGCCTCAGCTAGTTCTTCTAACGAGAATTCATTTCCAGCTTTGAAACTTTCAAGGAAAAATGTGTATGCCTTATCGACTTGTAACCATTTCTTATTTGACATAAACCTACCTACTGACTTGCATATAACGCTTTCTATACGGCAATTTGCCTCCTTTCTGGCAAGCTACCGCCCTCTTTCTGATCAAAAGCGCTATGAATCGTAGCACCTATATACATGAAACAAATAGAAAAACAGTATGAATATGTGTGGTCGCGCGCGCAATTAGACGGCGCAATGCACGCTAATTACAAAAGAGCTGATAGATTGAAGGGGCTGTATAAATAAACAGGTAAATTTTATCATGAAAAGTCAGTTTTTACTTAGTGTAAAAGAGCACATGCTTACTCGTCATTATGCGAATAAAACCATCGAAAGTTATCTATTTTGGATAAAACGCTTTATCACTTTCCACCAGCTTGCCCACCCTTCAACACTAGCAGAAGATGATGTCGTTCAGTTCCTGAGTTACTTAGCGGTAAAAGAAAAAGTTGCGGTAAAAACGCAAGCTTTGGCACTGAACTCAATATCATTTTTATATCGTGATTATTTCAAAACTCCACTATCACTTGATATGAGATTTCAGAAATCTCTGACCGAAAAGAAACTTCCCGTTGTGTTAACTAGGGAGGAGATCCGACGATTCGTTCAACATATCGACCCGAGGTATAAACTCCATATTCAGTTGCTTTATGGCTCAGGGCTTCGAGTCATGGAGTGTTTGCGCTTAAGAGTTCAGGACATCGATTATGATTATGGCGCAGTTCGTGTTTGGCAAGGAAAAGGAGGTAAAAATCGTACCGTAACGTTAGCAAAAGAGTTACATGAGCCGCTTAAAGCTCAGATTAATTTAGCAAGAGATTACTATTTTAAAGATAGGCACATGCCTGGTTATGCGGGTGTATACATCTCAGAAGGCTTACGACGTAAGTACCCAAAAGCGGAGCTAGATTTTAACTGGCATTTTTTGTTTCCATCAACAAAGTTAAGTACAGATCGGGACACCGGAGAGCTCAGAAGGCATCATATCAATGAAAGTGCAATACAAAGAGCGGTAAAGCGCGCTGCAACGGATGCGTGTATCGAGAAAACAGTAACATGCCATACACTCAGGCACAGCTTTGCTACGCATTTATTGGAGTCTGGTGCAGACATTAGAACAGTACAAGAGCAGCTTGGTCACACCGATGTAAAAACCACCCAGATTTATACTCACGTTATCGAGCGCGGGGCTGGCGGCGTGTTGAGTCCATTATCCAGCCTTTAGAAAAACAAAGCCACCTCGAAAAGGTGGCTTGCTGTATAACTCGCTATTGACGAACACCGAGTTTCACATTGCCTTTTGAATCAAACCAAAGCGCTTGTGAACGGCGACGTCCAATCAATATTGGACCATCATCATAAAAGAGAAAGTTCTTCCAATGCTTTTTAAAAATCGACCACTTAGTTTCGATGACATTGTACTTCTCGTAGCAAAAGTAAACAGTCACATCGTCTTGCCAATCGATATGTGCTTCTACTTCCGCTGGCATGTCCGGATCATCCAACTCCCACGCAGCCATCCAATCAACGACTTCAGACCAGTTCGCCTCATTCATTGGCCAATCTTGGGAGCTAAGTCGATCCATATCAGGGCTTTGAGCACTAATATTTTCTTTCCAAAATTGTGCTGAACGAGCTTGGCTCATCGGCTTAATAAAAGCCAAATCTTCTTTTGGCACAGGCATCGACTGATGCGTAAAAATCCATTTTCTTTGGTATTCATCCAAAGGCAAATAAGACATTCAGTCTCCTTTATTACGATTTCAGCCAACCTTTCTCTGTGGCTTCTTCTATCAACTCTTTCGCTTTGTCCCATAAGGTAACAGAGCCAAATTCAATTCGTTTATTAATGGTAAGTGCTTGTTCACGAGAGACGCCATGCTCCTTCCAACTCTGACCATTATTATGGTAGTTCAAGAGCATTGGAATTAACCGATCGAGTGCTTTTGCATACTTAGCATCATCGGTCTGCGCGGCTTCAAATTCATGCCAAAGCGCCAATAATTCTTGCTCCTGATCGCTGGGTAACATACCAAACAAGCGTTCTGCCGCTCTAATTTCTTTTTCTGCCTGCTCTTGAGACGCGGCAGTATCATAAACAAAGGTATCCCCCGCGTCGATCTCTACTACGTCATGTATCAATAACATTTTCATCACTCGGCAAATATCAACAGGTGCATTTGCATGCTCTTCCATCAATATTGCCATCAGTGCGACATGCCAACTATGCTCACCACTATTTTCGAGACGCCCTTCAGCACTTTTAACTCGAGTTCGGCGCAAAATACTTTTGAGTTTATCGAGCTCGATTACAAGTGCTAATTGCTTTTCCAATCGCTCCATACTATCGCCCTTCTGGTTGCCAATTCGGATTAATAAGTGACGTTAGAACGTGGTCTTGCCATTCACCATTAATCAAAAGGTAATCTTTTGCATACCCTTCTCGATTGAACCCTACATGCTCTAGCACAGATTCACTACGTTTGTTGTGAGGCATGTACCCGGCTTGAATACGATGCAGTTTCTGAACGTTAAACATGTAGTCGCAAGCCATAGTTAATCCACGACGCATATAACCATGCCCTTGTGCTTTTTCAGCGAGAGAGTATCCGACGTTACAAGAATAAAAAGGGAAACGACTCAAATTACTAAAGGATATCGTACCTAGCATTTCACCCGAAGAGGCTCTGACCAAGAGGCAATAATACCCCAACCCCATTCGATGCAGCTCATTGAGCTTGATAAGCTTTTGCAACCAACCGTTCACTGAGAAAAAAGCCTCTTCACGTTTCGGCTCAAACGGTTTCAGGTATTCTCGGTTCGCTTGAAAATACTCGGCAATCATATCTGCGTCACCGATTTCAGCGGTACGCAGAAGCAAGTCACCGTCCAACTTATGAACGGCGATAGATGAGCTGTTATCTTCCATTACAAATGATTAATTCCGTCTTTTCGTTCAATTCGATTAATTCTTGCGGATACCGTAATCACGCAGTTTATTAGCGATTGAGGTATGCGATACATTTAAGCGCTTAGCAAGCTTGCGGCTTGATGGGAATGACTGATACAAACGCTCCAGAACCTGAGATTCATAGTCACGCATGATCTCATCCAATGAACCGTCGATGTTAAGCGTTGCACTACCAGCGCCGACTGATTGAGGCTGAGGTAAATTGAAGTGTTCCGCGTTTAGTATACCACCATCCATTTCTGTGAGCGCTCGAAGAACCATGTTATCGAGTTGGCGCATGTTTCCTGGCCACTGATAATTTGCAAGGGCATCAACTAGACCATCATCAAACTCTGGCTTATCAATCCCAAGCTGTTGAGCATGTTTCGCCACAAATAACTCAAGCAATGGCGCAACGTCATTTGAGCGCTTACGTAACGGAGGAATGCTGAGCGTAAGTACGTTGAGACGATAATACAAATCTTCACGGAACATTCCTGCCTCAGAAAGTTCGGCAAGGTTATGTTTTGTTGAAGCGATGATACGAACATCGACATGCATCTCATCTTCTGCACCGACACGACGGAAATTACCATCTTGTAGAAAACGTAACAGCTTGATTTGAAGATGCGAACTCATTTCACCGATTTCATCAAGAAATACTGTCCCGCCATTTGCTTGCTCAAAGATGCCTTTGTGACCTTGTTCATGATTAAATGAACCCGGCGCATGACCAAAAAGTTCGGTTTCTGCTACATCGTCAGGCATCGAAGCACAACTCAAAACTAAGAATGGCTTGCTCGCACGGCTAGAACGGCTGTGGCAAGCTTTAGCAAGCATTTCTTTACCGGTCCCTGTTTCGCCCTCAATTAACAGTGGCTGGTCAAGCACAGACAGCTTCTTAGCTTGGTTCATTAGCGCTTTATGACGGTTCGATATACCAACAAAGTGCTCAAAACCCAGAGGATTATGCAGTGGTAGCGCTTCTTCTATTCTTGCGACTTGCTGACTAGAGCGAATCGTCATCAGTGTACTAGCTAAGGTCGAGTTTTGCGCTTCGTCTCGGATATAAACTGGCATCAACTCAAGAACATAGTCCAAGCCATCAATCACAAGGTTTTCCCGCGTTCTGCCATTCACACCTTCAGACCAGCGAGAAAAACGAACACTTGGCAGCAAAGCTCCGATCTGCGTACCAATTACTTCTTGCTTGTGAAGACCAAGCAGTGAAAGTGCAGACATGTTTGCCATGTCTACGGCACCTTTAAGGTCGATGGCAAAAACCGGATCGGGCAAGTTATCAACTAGCGAGAGCAACTCCGTATTGTGGCGCTCCATCGGCATAAACTGGATTTTACGTACGTCTTTCACCCCCGGAATACGGCGGATTTCAGCCATCAGCTCACTAAACGTATCAAAATCAATATCTGGGCAATTCAAATAGATAATACCGCTAATATCGATTTCGATACCACGCAAGTCGATACTTTTAGACGCTAAAATATCGAGCAGTTCTCGGGTCAAGCCGAGTCGATCTTCACATAAGACTTCAAGACGCACTGAAAATATCCCAATTCACGACTGTCAGGAAAAGTTGACAGTAGTTTCTATCATGCTTGGAATGGCGTCAAGCAATCCTATCTATCAAAGTTGATATTCGTTACGGTTTCATCGTAATTGATGCAACTTTCGCCGCCACAGCCTTGCGTATGGTGCCCAATTTAACCTGACGGTCAGGATACCATGGTAGTGGACGCAATAAGGTCATCGCTTTCAAGCCCAAACGTGCCGTTAGAATACCAACACCTAGCCCCTGCCCCGCACGAGCGGAGACTTTGCCCGCAAGGTCCATCGACATCAAGTCCATACTGGCATCAATAGCTAGCTCACTGGCACCAGCCGCCGCCATATTGACAAATACCGCTTTTAGTAGCTTGATGCGAGAGGCGTAACCTAGCTCTACCCCATATACCTTGGAGAGGTTGTCGATCATTTTGAAATTTCGCCACGCCACCAGCAACATATCAGCGGCAGCCAGAGGGCTCACCGCTACTAGGGCCGCACACTCGGTTGCGTGCTGCGATACGATTTTCGTTGCCAATTTGTCTTGTTGGCTCACGACCATCGAGTCATACATATCAAGGATTTCAGCATCACTATGAGCAGGGTTAATGCTGTTCTGCCAACGATCAAAGCCCGGGTTCTCAGCCATCACACCACTTTGTTCTGCCACTGTTTCGCAAAAGGCTTTCCCTTTCCCCACACTCTCACTATTAACAAGTGCTTCGGCTTCTTCTTGAACACTAAAATGATTTCGTAGTTTGCGCAGTTTCCAAAGCTCTTTACCCATCGCCCCTAAACCAAGCGAAGCGATCGCAGCAATAAACCCCGTCCAGCTTAAAGCCAGCCAATCAGAAGTTTGAATTGCGGTTATAACCGAGTCCACCGCTTGCCAGCCAACCAAACCAGCAAAGGTGGCAAATGCGCCAGTCGCAAGCCCTTTTCTGCCCGGTTTTGGACGAATGACATGCTCGAGTTGCAATTCCTGTTCGGTCTCCTGGCGCTCTTCTTTAACTTCAACAGGTACGAATGTTTCTTTTTCGCCGAATGTTTGCTGCGCCGTCAACTCCGGTTGATTCGATTGCTGCTCTTTTTCCATTGCCTTTTCAGAGAAAACTTGTTTTTGCTTCAACTCACTCATTTCAATTTATCTCCAATCAGGTAATCCAGTGCTTTGTCTAAGCGTATATGCTTCACTGGCTCATCATTCGGTGAGGGCATTGGACGGAATGACGTAAAATCAAACCCGTTGTTTTGCCAATAAGCCGCATTTGGTAGCTTTTTCGGCACTTCTCCCGGAAACATCGTCATCGGCTCACCATCCAACGTCGTACCCTGTAACGCCGGAATCGTCTTATCTCCAGAAGAAATAAATCCCGTCGTGGTTGATTGGATAGAAGCGATACTCATGCAACTCATCTCGATATTCTCGTAGGCTGCGGTTTGCCACGCTGGATGCACCATTTGTTGTAGCAAAGACACCAAATTTGGGTGCTGATCGGGCGTGATATGATCCGCTTTTGTGGCAGCAAACAGCACTTTGTCGATTTTTGGTGAGAATAAACGGCGCAAAAAGCTACTACGACCATAACGGAAGCTATGCATGATCTGCTCTAGCGCTTGGCGCATGTCGTAAAACGCTTCATCGCCGGCATTGAGAGGCTGCAAGCAATCCACAAGTACAATCTGGCGATCGAAGGTCGCAAAGTGATGCTTATAAAACGCTTTCACTACTTTCTGTTGGTATTCCTGAAAACGCGCTTCGAGCATCGCCAAGTTGCTGCCCTTAAGCGCCTTGCTTTCCGGATCAGCACGACACGGGAAAAACTGTAGCACTGGCGCGCCTCCGAGCTCACCAGGTAATACGAAGCGGCCAGGCTGTACCCAATGAAGACCTGCGTCTTTACAGGTATGAAGGTACTCGGTGTATGTATGCGCAACTTTCTCGAGTAGTTTCTCGTTCACTTCAGCAGAAAGATCCACCTTTTCTAATTCAGACAGCCAAGCTTTGGCTAGATCGCCACGCTGGCCTTTAAGTGCATCAAACTGAGTTTGCGACCACGTCGCAAAGTCCATGTCCAATAACGGCAGGTCGAGCAACCACTCTCCTGGATAGTCGATAATATCAACATTTAAAATTGCGGTTTTACTCAACAGCTTTTTCGTGGTTTTATTTGGTTTGTACTTAAGCGCTAAGCGAATCTCACTCACATCCCGTGTTGGTACTGGCCATTGAGGTGGGGTCGCATGGATCTGGCTCATCGCTTCGTCGTAAGCAAAACGTGGCACCATCATATTCGCTTGAGGTTCACGCTTCGCTCCAATAAGACGCTTATCTCTGGCTGCAGTCAAAAGAGGCAAATTATCATGGGTAGCGGTATGGAGGAGCTGATTCACTAATGACGTGATGAATGCCGTCTTACCTGCACGAGAAAGTCCGGTGACGGCAATTCGAACATTGGAATCCATACCTCTGTTGATAAAGTCATTGACTTCTTTCTTTATTCTTTTCATTGCGCTTCTTTATCTTGCTCCGCTCTAAAACAACGTTATCAGCAACTTCGGGTATTAATCTATGAATACTTACCTTTCCATACTGAACTCTATGAGTCTAACTTTATATACCTTAATAAAAGATGAACAAAACATTCGCTTAAAGCAGGATGAAAAAAGAAAAGCCCCTGAGTGGTTCAGAGGCTTACTTAATCAACACTAAAGCATTAGTGACCCTATTTATGCTGATTACTGTGTTGAACAGAAACCTGCTTTCTTTGAGTCTAGTCGTCTTCGATTAATTTATAGATAACAAATAGAGCGATTTCTAAAATCAGCCATAATACACACGTGATGGTCACGTACTTCTCATCAAAGATGCTGATGCCGTGAAGGATCAAGTCGTAGCCAACAAAGCCACCTACCACTACAGCAAGAATAATTTGTAGAATCTGAATAAAACGAGGCATGCCGTCTCCTAATTATTGTTCGCATAACGTTTGATTGCTATGCCCTAAGGTTTATATCTACATTATATAGACAAAAAGTGCAGTTTTCGCTGCACTTTTGTCAAATGTTTGCTAGGTAAATCAGCACCTTGTCACATTCTCTCTACTGAGACAATGTAAGATTGCCTTTTGCCTTATGCTTCCATCTCTTGAATTTTCACTTTCCAAGTGTCTGGACCGATTTGGTGCGCGTTAACACCATTTGAGTCTACAGCCACTGTTACTGGCATATCTTCAACTTCAAATTCGTAAATCGCTTCCATACCTAAATCTTCAAATGCGACAACGCGAGCTTTCTTGATCGCTTTCGCAACCAAGTACGCAGCACCGCCGACAGCCATTAGGTAAACCGCTTTGTGATTCTTGATAGATTCAACCGTTGCAGGGCCACGCTCAGCTTTACCGATCATGCCCATGATGCCTGTTTTTTCTAGCATCATATCGGTGAATTTATCCATACGCGTTGATGTTGTTGGGCCAGCAGGACCAACGACTTCATCACCAACTGCATCGACAGGGCCTACGTAGTAAATGAACTTACCGTTTAGATCTACGCCTTCTGGTAGACCTTCGCCATTATCTAGCATGCCTTGAATACGTTTATGCGCAGCATCACGGCCAGTCAGAATTTTACCTGATAGAAGAACGGTTTCGCCTGTCTTCCACTCTTGTACTTCTTCTTTAGTAATCGTGTCTAAGTTTACGCGACGCGTGTTTTCTCCCGCTTCCCAAGTAATGTCTGGCCAATCTTCTAGTTTAGGTGGCGTGAGCTCTGCTGGGCCGCTGCCATCAAGCGTGAAGTGTACGTGACGAGTCGCCGCACAGTTCGGGATCAAACAAACAGGCTTAGAAGCCGCGTGCGTTGGCGCCGTTTTGATCTTAACGTCGACAACAGTTGTCAAACCACCAAGGCCTTGCGCGCCGATACCAAGTTTGTTCACGCGATTGAAGATATCAAGACGAAGCTCTTCTTCTGCGTTTTGTGGGCCACGGTCAATAAGCTCTTGAATATCGATGTGTTCCATTAGAGATTCTTTTGCCAATACCGCTGCTTTTTCAGCCGTACCGCCAATACCAATGCCAAGCATGCCAGGAGGACACCAGCCCGCGCCCATTGTTGGTAGCGTTTTCTCTACCCACTCAGCAATATCGTCAGATGGGTTTAGCATCACCATCTTAGTCTTGTTTTCACTACCGCCGCCCTTCGCTGCGATCTGAATTTCAACTTTATCGCCCGGAACCATGTTGATGTGTACGACAGCAGGCGTGTTGTCTTTGGTATTAATACGTTTACCGGCAGGATCCATAAGTACTGACGCACGCAACGGGTTGTCTGGGTTCGTATACGCTTGTCGAACACCTTCATCTACCATCTGCTGAACCGTCATGTCGGTTGAGTCCCATTGCACGCCCATACCGATGTTGACGAAACACGTCACGATACCAGTATCCTGACAAATTGGTCGGTGACCTTCTGCGGACATTCGGGAGTTAATTAGGATTTGAGCAATCGCGTCTTTAGCGGCTTGGCTCTCTTCGCGGTGATAGGCTTTTTCAAGAGCTTGAACAAAGTCTAGCGGGTGGTAGTAAGAAATATACTGTAGCGCATCAGCGACACTGCTGATCACATCCTGCTTGCGTATTACCGTCATTACATGCCTCGTTATAGTTATGCTTCCATTATTGGCTTGGCTTCAATCGTGTTTGTTGAGCTTATTGCTCTTTTGAGCTTCGTTTTTTATAAACAATTGTCGAACGGCTGATATCGACACACGAAACGCTGAAGTCGCCTACTTGTAAACCATCTCAAAACCCTATGAATAGAGGGAGTTTGGCTATACAGAGGAATATGATACTCTTGCTGCCCATGACATGCCATGCAGTGAACGATCTCTTTGTCACAAATTACACAAATGAACAACATGGACAATCAATTCATTGATTTTAAAGCGCTGGAATACGCACCAGAGTTTGCTCTTCACCTCTTTTCTCGCATTCAACACCAGCCTTGGGCGATGTTGCTGCGTTCTGCATCAGAAACGCATATCGATAGTCGCTTCGATGTGTTGGTTGCCAACCCAATTGCAACGTTAGAAACCACTGCCGAAAGCACACAAGTTGAAACGCCATCGAATGCCTATTCAACTCAAGATGACCCATTCGCGCTGCTTCATCAGTTGCAAGAACAGTGGCTTCCTCACGTTGAGTTAAATAAAGAATTGGATTTGCCTTTTGTCGGCGGTGCGCTCGGTTACTTCAGTTACGATTTAGGTCGCCGCGTAGAAACGATGCCAGAACTGGCCGAAAAGGATCTCAACACGCCCGATATGGCGGTAGGTCTGTATGAATGGGCCGTCGTTGTTGATCACAAGCTTAAAAAAGCCTGCCTAGTCGGTCAGAATATCGAGCAAGCTTGGCAATGGTTAGACGAGCAAGAAGCAGAGCAAAGCGTAGACTTCGCTCTGTCTGGTGATTGGCAGTCAAACATGACGAAAGAGAGCTACGCTACTCGCTTTGACAAGGTGCAAGAATACTTGTTGAGCGGTGACTGCTATCAGATCAATTTGGCGCAACGCTTTAACGCACCGTATCAAGGCTGTGAGTGGCAAGCGTATCTGAAATTGGAGTCCGCCAACCAAGCGCCATTTTCCGCTTTTATCCGTATGCCAGAGTCTTCGATTTTGAGTATCTCTCCAGAGCGCTTTTTAGAACTCAAAGATCGCGTCATTGAAACGAAACCAATCAAAGGTACTCGACCACGCAGCGAAGATCCAAGGCAAGATAACGCTAATGCCCATGACTTGCAGACAGCGGAAAAAGATCAGGCAGAAAACCTAATGATTGTCGATTTGCTGCGTAATGACATTGGTCGAGTTGCGTCACCGGGTAGCGTTCACGTGCCAAAGCTGTTTGAGATTGAAAGCTTCCCCGCAGTGCATCATTTGGTGAGCACCATTCGTGCGAATTTGGATGAGCAATACTCTCCTGCAGATTTGCTGCGAGCGTGTTTTCCAGGCGGTTCAATTACGGGTGCACCTAAAGTTCGCGCAATGCAGATCATTGAAGAATTAGAGCCACATCGACGCAGCGCGTATTGCGGCAGTATTGGCTACATTTCTCGCCATGGTCGTATGGATACCAGCATCACCATCCGCACTCTCGTAGCGGAGAATCACAAACTGTACGCTTGGGCTGGCGGCGGCGTCGTTGCAGATAGCGATTGCGCTTCTGAATATCAAGAAACGTTGGATAAGCTCTCAAAGATTTTGCCAGCGCTGCAATCGTAGGTTTCGTCAAATGGCAACGGTCTATGAATCCTGCTAACGAAAACAAGCAAAAACGCCTCCAGTACGGATAATGCCGCTCGTTTAACAGCGAGTGGGCATATTTCTGTATCTCGTCATCCTGTACAGCGATGAAGGAGCGTGATGTAGGCTTTTCTATCCGAGCACTTTATGGTCAAATTTGTTTCATTAGCCGCTCAGCATGCGCTATTAGATTCCTAGTCTCGCCAAGGCTCGCTGGAATGACACAAGAAACATCGTTAAGCGATCGGCATTATCCAGTGTGGAGCGTTTTTTGTGTGTTTTATTTACAGGTACTTTGGCTTTTAGCCGTTGGCTAACAAGAATCCGTTTTTTAAGAGGCAGCGTCTACTGCTCAAGCCACTTACACATGATCTGTTCAATATCGGTTGCGGTGTACGGCTTAGTGAGGATGTCGTCCATGCCTGAATCAATGCACTTTTGACGCTCTTCGATGGTAGTGCCAGCGGTTAATGCGATAATAGGATGAGTAAAGCCACGCTCTCTCAGATACATCGTCGCCTCATAACCATCCATTTCTGGCATTCGGCAGTCCATAAATATCAGTTCGTAATCTTTGTTTTTCACCGCTTCTAAAGCTTCTTTCCCATTGGCTTTTAAATCAGGTGTAATGTCGAGTTTTTTCAGCATTTGAGTAACTATCACTTGGTTCATTCTGATGTCATCAACCACCAATATTGAGCGTCCTGCCAAATCACTTCGCTCTATGGTAGCTAATTCCCCCTCTGCTGCGCCTGGGGCTTGCCCCTCCTTTAGAGGAATAGAGACTTTGAAGGTGGTACCTTTGCGTTCTTCACTTTCAAAGCTAATCTCGCCCTGCATCAAATCCACTAGATTTTTACAAATCGCAAGGCCCAAACCTGAGCCTTCAAAACTGCGCTTCGCCGAGCGATCTACTTGCACAAATGGGTCAAATAATGAGGGCTGTGCTTCTATCGGGATGCCAATACCCGTGTCTTCAACCTCAAAATGCGCAATACCGTTTATCCACTCCACTCGCAGCACCACCCCACCCAAATGAGTAAACTTAATAGCATTTCCCACCAAGTTGACCAAGATCTGTGTAATTCGCTCTAAGTCACCAACTAAAAACTCGGGAATACCGAGCTTTTTATCGATGGAGAAATGAATTCGCTTTTCTGCTGCTTTAGCTGAAAATACGCCCATGATGGCTTTTTCAAGCTCTTCCCAAGCAAAGACCTTATCGATGATTTCCATCATACCGGCATTCATCTTGCTGAAGTCGAGAAGATCGTTAATGATGACCCTCAACAAGTCTCCCGATTGAGTCAGGTTGTTTAGGTAATGGCGTTGCTCTTCACCTAACTGTGTTCGACTTAGTAGTTCAGCACTACCTAATACGCCATTAAGAGGTGTACGCAACTCGTGGTTAATCATGGCGACAAACTCTTTCGTCGCTTTTTCCGATTCCTCTGCCCGCTTTCGCAGCTCCACTTCTCGCTCTAAACTCAAATGACGGCCAATGACCCCATGAACCAAATCCGATACCAGCTCCATCTGTTTGGAAATAAAAGACTGATCGATTTGATCCAACTTAACAGAGAAGATCAACTCCCCTACTGTTTGCTTGTCAATGATGATAGGCAAATGCAAGTTCTCCCCTTGCCAATTGGGGACAGTCTTAATCGTCTTCTCATGGCGAAGCTGTAAATGACCAAAATGATGTCGGCGCAAAGAAGAAAGTTTTGTGGAATCAAGATGTAAGTAAGCCGCAGAAATGACTGAGTTCGAAGTGAGCTGCTCAATAAAACTAGCAATCATGGCTTCATCAAACGTGCTCGACAAAAAAGTTCGACCAAACTTAATCAGCGTCGCGTCAACTTTCTCTTCAAACTCAAACTTGCGTAAATCCTTTTTTGATTTCAACTCAAGCTTTTTCAAAGCAACACTTAGCTGTTGAGTAGATTCATAAAGTTCGAAGCTCTTCTGCTCCAATAACCGCTCAGCTGCTTTTCTTGATTCGATTTCTCGTTTGAGTTTCCTTTCTAGCGAGGAACTTCCTGTCATATCGTTCTTATTGTGCCTCTAACCAAAAGCGGACCTGGCTACCATCTTCTGACTGGTTTTGGTGTTTGATATGAATAACTTCACCAAAGTGCGATGCGCAGCCTTTTATTAGACCTAAACATACGTGAGACATGCACCGCGCACTCCGATAATCAAACACCATGTTTGATTGAGTCTCGCTGATAAAATCAAACTGAGGAGGATTAGCATCTGGGTAGAGCTTTTTGACCTCGACATGAATAAAATCTTCAACATGGCGAACAAATTGAAATGTCGTTTCACACTGCTGCAAACTGGCATGACTAGGAATCGAGCGAAGTAAATTCAAAAAAACGCACTCTCCAAATACTTCTTGCAGTTGTTCAGGCGGAATGCCAGATACTTTGCTGAGATTCACAATCAATTTAACCAAGTCTTTATGATCGTAACTGCCAACTGCCGTATAAATCCCTTCGTCATTAGAAAGGTCGAGCACTTGGTCTAACACATCGAGGCCAAACTTCTCTTCCACTAACTCCATGAACTCGGTGAAAATAATCCCTTTCATTAGTCAATACTTGCCCCATAGTGACGTCTTAAAATAAAGAATGGTTTATAACCTTATAAGTTTCAAATTATTATACCCAAGCAGAGTGAGACACACGACACAAAGCAGGGAAAGAACCAATGGACGTGCTTTGGTATTGCCGCACTAATACTTTAATACCGTACCAACGGCGATAGCACCACGCCTCTTGCGGCCATTGAGTATAATAAATAATGGTTAGGCACAATAAATAAGGATTTGGTTTGGTTATCGACAAAACTCAATTACTGCAAAACTTTCAATTTCGGCTTCCAACGGGTTACCACAAAGAGTCCCTCGCGCGACTGAAATGGATGAAAGGAAAATCACTGCGAGACGCAGCGGTCTTAATTGGTTTTGTAGAACGCCCGGAGGGGCTACAGGTCATTTTGACAAAGCGAGCAGCGCACTTGCGTCATCATCCGGGACAAATCAGTTTCCCCGGCGGTAAGTTTGAGCAGGAAGATCATCATCTAATCAATACGGCATTAAGAGAAACCAAAGAAGAGATCGGTATAGAAGATGAACATATTCATGTATTTGGCCAGCTTCCAACATTGCCTACGATTAGTCAGTTTAATGTGACACCGTTTTTGGCCTTTATTTCTCCTGAGTATAAAACGCATATTGACCCAAATGAGGTGGAGTCCGTTTTTGAAGTTCCTGCTAACCACATTCTGAACCCGAAAAAGCTGTACAGCACCAAGTTTGACCTAAAAAACAGCAGTCATCGTGTATTTGCTATCCCATATAGACAGCATTTCATCTGGGGCATGACCGCACAAATCATCGAATCAATGCAAAAACATATCATTTCACATTAAAAACTTCTGATATCGGTATTTTTATGGATGCGATCATCATGCGCATCAATATTAATAAAACGTTGCTTCATAAACATTCATTCACATTAGATTAATTTGCCGTTTTCACCGCAAACGCTTGCGGTGAAATAAATTTATACAAACAGCCCTATCGATAAGTTTTTCTAATTTTACTCATTAGCAGAAATCACGAGTAGCACATCATTTTCGTGATAAAAAGCAGGTTTTTGACATATCATTCAATAAGCGTAAGCAATAAATGATTTAGATCTAATTTTCCTAGTGTAAAATCTTGCAAAATTACTCCCGACTTATTTCCTGTTCCCAAAATGAGTAACTAAAAAATGAATACAACTACTTCTGCGGTTTCTACCGCACAATCGTCTAGTAAGTTTTCTTACAAAGACTTTACCTGGTGTCTGTCCCTTTTTGGTACGGCAGTAGGTGCCGGTGTACTATTCCTTCCTATTAAAGCAGGTGCAGGTGGCTTTTGGCCATTAGTAATCCTAGCCCTAATCGCAGCACCAATGACTTGGTTCGCACACAAATCTTTAGCTCGCTTCGTTCTTTCTGCGAAAAACCCAGAAGCGGACATCACTGACACAGTAGAAGAGCACTTTGGTAAGACTGGCGCAAACCTTATTACGTTCGCTTACTTCTTCGCTATCTACCCAATCGTACTTATCTACGGTGTTGGTATCACAAACACGGTTGACTCTTTCCTAGTTAACCAAATGGGTATGGAATCTATTCCTCGCTGGCTACTTTCCGGTGCACTTATCGCTGCAATGACAGCGGGCGTAGTGTTCGGTAAAGAGCTTATGCTGAAAGCAACTTCAGCGATGGTTTACCCTCTAGTGTTCATCCTACTAGCGCTGTCTGTGTACCTAATTCCTGGTTGGAACACTTCAATGATGGAAGTATCACCTGACTGGGGTGCAATGCCAGCTATCGTATGGCTAGCAATCCCTGTTATCGTGTTCTCTTTCAACCACAGCCCAATCATTTCTCAGTTCTCTAAAGAACAACGTCGTGTATACGGTGATGACGCAGTTAAGAAAACTGACGCTATCACTGGTGGTGCAGCGATGATGCTAATGGGCTTTGTAATGTTCTTCGTATTCTCTGTTGTGCTTTCTCTGTCTCCAGAGCAACTAGCAACAGCACAAGAGCAAAACATCTCTGTTCTTTCTTACCTAGCAAACGTTCATGAGTCTCCACTGATCTCTTACTTAGGTCCACTGGTTGCTTTCGCGGCTATCACTTCTAGCTACTTCGGCCACTTCCTAGGTGCGCATGAAGGTCTAGTTGGTCTAGTGAAATCTCGTTCAAAATCGCCAGTAAGCAAGATCGAGAAGATGTCTCTTATCTTCATCGTAATCACAACTTGGATCGTTGCTATCGTTAACCCAAGCATCCTAGGTATGATCGAAACAATGGGCGCACCGATGATTGCGGCAATCCTATTCTTGATGCCTATCTTCGCAATGCAAAAAGTTCCAGCGATGGCTAAGTACAAAACTTCAGCACCTGTGCAAATTTTCACAGCAATCTGTGGTCTTGCTGCCATTAGTTCTGTAATCTACGGCGCTCTTTAATCATCCCTGCCCTAGCACGGTATGATTAATCCAAAAATATAACGATAAAATTAAGCCTCCCAACTCCCCTTGGGAGGCTTTCTTCTGAGGTAATCGATATGATTAGTGTTTTTGATATCTATAAAATCGGTGTTGGACCTTCAAGCTCACACACTGTAGGCCCAATGAAAGCGGGTAAAGAGTTTATTGATGATCTTCGCGCAATGGGAAAACTGCGCGACATCACTAAAATCACCGTTGACGTTTATGGATCACTATCACTGACAGGGAAAGGTCACCACACAGATATTGCTATCATCATGGGTCTTGCAGGCAACACTCCTGAGAAAGTTGATATCGATTCTATCCCGGGCTTTATCGCTCGCGTAGAAGAAACTGAACGCCTTCCTGTTGGCATGCACTGTCACACAGTATCGTTCCCACGTGAAGGTGGAATGAACTTCCACAAAACAAACCTTGAGTTACACGAAAACGGCATGCAAATCCACGCTTGGATTGATGACGAAAAAGCGTACTCAAAAACTTACTACTCTATCGGCGGTGGTTTCATCGTTGATGAAGAAAACTTCGGTAAAGAAGTTGAGAATCCAGTAAAAGTTCCTTACCCGTTTACAACGGCAGAAGAGCTTGTAAAGCAATGTCATGAAAGCGGCCTGTCTATCAGTGCGCTAACCATGAAAAATGAACATGCGCTTCATTCTGACGAAGAAACTCGTACTTACTTCGCAAACATCTGGCGCACAATGCGCGAATGTATGGATCGCGGTATGAACGAAGAAGGCATTCTGCCTGGTCCACTACGCGTGCCTCGTCGCGCGGCAGCACTTCGTCAGCAACTGCTTACTTCTGAAAAAACAACGAACGATCCAATGTCTGTTGTTGACTGGGTAAACATGTTTGCTTTTGCAGTAAACGAAGAGAACGCAGCAGGTGGTCGTGTTGTAACTGCGCCGACTAACGGTGCATGTGGCATCATCCCTGCGGTACTGGCTTACTATGACAAGTTTATTCAAACCGTAACTGAGAAAGACTACATCCGTTACTTCGCAGCTTCTGGTGCAATTGGCGGCCTTTACAAGCGTAACGCGTCTATCTCTGGTGCAGAAGTTGGCTGTCAGGGCGAAGTTGGCGTGGCATGTTCTATGGCAGCAGCGGGCCTTGCTGAGCTTATGGGTGGTAGCCCAGAGCAAGTATGTATGGCGGCTGAAATTGCGATGGAGCACAACCTAGGTCTAACTTGTGACCCGGTTGCAGGTCAGGTTCAGGTTCCATGTATCGAGCGTAATGGTATTGCAGCTGTAAAAGCAATCAACTCAACTCGTATGGCACTGCGTCGTTCTTCTGCTCCTACTGTTTCTCTAGATAAAGTTATCGAAACCATGCTAGAGACAGGTAAAGACATGAACGCGAAATACCGTGAGACTTCTCAAGGCGGCCTAGCAGTAAAAGTTATCTGTTAATAAGCCTTGCTGAATATCGACGAAACCCGAGCCGCCGCTCGGGTTTTTTATACCTCATTAACTATGAATAATGGGTTGCTACGCCCAGCATAAAAAAACCTAAAACCTTGAATATATCCAATTATTATGGATATCCCCGTAAAAAATCACATCCCTCTCCTAGCTTTATTGATAACGTAGCCAAAAATTAAACTTGGAGCACACCAACACATGATTAGGTTTGAAATTGGAAACCAAATCTGCGTTTGCTTGTCCGAAAACGAAATATCTTTAGAGCTCAATCAATCACTCCACCACTCCATTCCTGTCAACCCAAATGAGTACGCCATTCTGTCAACCATCGCCAAATACGGCAGCTTAAATACGCCAATTAGCCAGCGATTGATAGAAAGCAAAATCACTCAACAATACAAAATGACACTGCCTGAAAATGGCTTTAAAAACGCGGTGGCCGCTCTAAGAAAGAAATTTCGCAAGCTCACGGAAGAACACGTAACCACAAAAAAAAATATTATCGAAAATATTCACCGGACCGGATACTTCATCCCTTTTACTATGCAAAACAACCATCAGAATGGCATCGACCATCAACACAAGATCAATCAATACACAACAAACAGCCTTGGCAAAGCCCTTCGTATTTGTCTGCGTAATAAAAAGATCTATTCAGATACGCTGTGGGTCGTGTTGATCACAGCGATCATTTTCTTTGCCATCTGTTATTACGCGATAAACAGCATTGTGAAACATAATTATCTGGATAACGCCTTCGAAATTGCAGAGAACCTTTCCCAAAAGAGCTGCTTTGCTGATGAAAGTGAATTGAAGTCGCTCTTTGATAATGTAAAGCTGGTCGAATCGAGCATGATGCTGGACCGTTTCAATATCCGGTGTTTAGTCACCCCCGAAACCGTTGTCCCTGTCAGCAAAAAAGCATTTGAAGAGTGGAGTAATAATAGCAATTATACGACCCAATCATTTGACTTGAATAACGCGACCGTTTTGGTTCGTGTCAAAAACATTAACTTATCCGACAACGTTGAAAATCATATTTCGCGTTTTTTTCTTTCCGGCATGAAGCTATCAACCAATACAGGGACCTCTTTAGAAATTGGTAACACCAATGAACGCTTTTTCAACTATCACGTGAAGAACAGCGGCTATAAAGAGGTGTATTACATCTCTGGACCGTTTCAAAGCATCATTTTATTAAGCTTGCTGTTTCTAATAATACTGCGTCATCGCTCCCTACAAGCCTTTATGGCTTATTTGTGTGCAATTCGACAATTTAAAATCAAACTGGAGCCGATTTATGACACTTCAGCGCAAAAGATTGTGCATTACGAAGCGCTCTCGCGGTTTAAGGTAAAAAATACGCAACGGTTTATTGAGACACTGATCCGAAATGGGCTGCTCCTTACTCATACCTTACTGGTGATAGAGTCCATCTATACTAAGCACAAAGCGTTGCCTATTCCTATCAGCATCAATATTTGTCCTTCTTTGCTGCGAGGACGCAACTTTTCAATCCTACACAGAGAACTATCTAACCGAGATTGTCGTTTGCTGACGATTGAAATCACGGAAAATGCATCTATGTACTATACCTCCGAGATTTATGGCAATGTCGCGAAACTAAAAGCACTGGATTGTAAAATCAGTATCGATGACTTTGGCACTGGCAACAACAACGTGTCGCTCATCAGTAAAATCAATCCAGATTATTTGAAAATAGATCGGGAATTTGTGATTGGTTTAAAGTCGGACGATAAGAAAGTGGAAACGTTGCGTCAGTTAATCGCCATGGGAAATACGTATCGCTGCACGGTCATTGTTGAAGGCGTAGAAACCGCCGATAGCGCTCACTTACTCACAACATTAGGTGCCTATATTCACCAAGGTTATTATTATCCTCTGCATTTCTAGCTTTTCTTAACCTCGTGAGTTACTTAAACTAGAGGGAATACTCTATTAAAGTTCGTGGCGGCATGAGGATATGCCGCCAATTTGTGGTTGAACCATGATTGCTATTAAACCCACCAAACTGAAAGATTTTTCGAGTTTGATGCAATTGGATGTGCAGGAAGAGCAGAAAGGATTTTCTACGCCGTTTGAAGTGGCTTATCCAAAACGCAATAAGTCTGAAGCGTTCTTTACGATTTACTCTGACGATCTATTAGTTGGCTATCTTGTTATCGATAAAGGCTTCTCCCAACATGCGCCCTTTGCCAAAAGGCACGAACTGGGGCTCAAGTACTTGATGGTTGATCAACGTTTCCAACGCCAAGGGGTTGGGAGTGAAGCGTTACGCAAACTGTTCGTTTACGCGTATACCATTGACCCTGAAAGCAACTCTCTTTGCGTCACTGTGCCACAGAGTCAGCAATACGCTATCAGTTTTCTTGATGCGTGTGGATTCATCAATACAGAGAAAACAACGTTTGGTGAGAACGAAAAAGAGTGGATTTTACGTTATCCACTGAGCTAGCAAGAAAAGTATTAAAAATTAGGGAATATCCAGATACAACAAAGGCAAGCTCATGGCTTGCCTTTGTCTTCAATGCTCAATAAAAAGTGACTTATTCACCTTTGTAAATACAACCGGCTGTGCACGTCTCTTTGATTTCAACTTTACTTAGCAACGGTAAACTTGGCTTAAGCTGTTGCCAAATCCATTTTGCTAGCACTTCGCTCGTCGGATTCTCCAAACCTTCAATGTCGTTCAGGTAATAATGGTCTAAACGATTGTAAATTGGTTTGAATGCCGCTTTGATTTCAGCGAAATCCACTACCCAACCAGTATGCGGGTCTACCTCACCTTCTACATAAAGACGAACTAAGAAAGAGTGTCCATGCAAACGACCACACTTATGGCCTTCAGGTACATGTGGCAAGTGATGTGCCGCTTCGAACATAAACTCTTTGTATATTTCTGACAAATGGGATGACAACTTCATAAACCTCTGTTTTATATAGACTTTTACAGCGATCAAATAGTGTGTACATGAACTCATATACACGCCTATATACACACTGTATTTTTTCGTGCTCCCCGATATACACACAAATCGGCGTGATTTAAGAAAGGGATCGGGCAAACACGAAACGATAATGTGGTCATTATCGTCGGCTAAGAGGCAATGCGCAAGTGAGTTAAACTGATATACACAACATCCGGCCACCAGCTATACACACACCAAAAAGCACAAAAAAAGGGGGCACTTTCGCGTTCCCCTTTAATCAATAAATTAGAATCATATCTATCAGAGATAGTGGCCGGATTGCCACGCAAAGCATATCTGTTACGACTCTTCTTTATTGCTATTGTTGATAAACTTGGCTGCTTCAAGCAGCTTGGCCGCCTTCATCACTGTTCGCTGAATAAACTCCTTCGCAGCTTCATCCAAAGCTTCACATTCCATAAGCGTAGCGACCACTCTAAGGTCATTTGACGTATATTTCATTTTTTTCTCCTTAAAAGCCGAGTGGTTTACTGTCAAATAATTTACCAAAGAATTAGCAAGTTCTAAATAATGAAAAACAAAAATAGATTGGCTACCGATATAAGTGAAATTACTTAACGAAATATGCGTCTAATTTCGCGAATTTCATAACAAATCGGAAACGCGCATAAGCTACCAGACCACTGTTTATATATCCAGTTATTTATAGCTATTTAGAGGTATTTTTTTATACATATTTGATAAAAAGCAAAAAGCCGCAATTTAGCGGCTTTTTATGGCATTTAGATGTTTCTTAGCGCTCTGAAACGGCATATTCTTCGAATTTCGGCTATTGCTGCGCTGGTGGAATCACCCTTGATTTTCTCATAGATACAGTCATCGGTTTGGGCTGCAATTTTGGCTTGAGCCTCTTCTATTTGACGCTCAATTTTGTCGCGATCAAGGTTAGTAACCAAATCACCATGAACACCCAACTCAACCTCGTAGAACTTGCAAACCTTATATTTTTCGATTTGCTCTTTTAGCTCCACCTCACGCATTGCACTATTAAAGCTAAGTTCCGACTTACCAAAGCCATGTATTTCAGCAACTTTGGCTCTGCCATATTCAAGCGCTTCTTCATCCGACAAACCATTATCAACACCTTGCGCAACATTGATTTTAAAGTCACGCGAGTACAGTTTGCTCTCCATCAAACTTGCATAATGATAATCATACGGGTTTCGTTGTTCCGTTACCGTCGGGCAGCGTGGTAGTTGCGCTGCGGTGGCGAACGACGCGCCACCAGCTAAACCCAAAATCATTGCTGTTAAAATGCTTTTACTAGCGATCATTTTAGATCTCTCCATACTTCTTTTCTAAGCACTCCATTAATGCTACCAACTCTGTTGCTCTTGCAGCAACTTCATATATTTTTGATTATAGTGCGCACCATTCTGTGATTTACTCGCCATTTTGAAATGTTGCTTCACCGAACGGCTTAAAACTTCGTTGGTGATCGGGTTTTGTCGGCCCCATTCCGAGCGGTTGAACTCACGGATATTGTTAATCACGCTTTTACGTCCATCATTGTCCTTAGTGCGTACCGCCAGCCAGTAAGCATTCATTAAGCTTTGACGACGGCGAGTAACTTGACGTTCGTAACCTTTCAATGCGCTGTTTGAGTCGTACTGCTGAACAAGTCGAGCCGGAGTAAAACCAAGCGCTTGTTGAGCATGTTCAAACAATGTCACATCATCAATGATAATTTCACCATTTCGGTTTGTGACAGTGCCACCTTCTGAAGCGTATCGCGCAGTTCTAAACACGTCCTTAATCCATTTTGGAGTCATGTATTCTACGCCGCGCAAATACTGGCCTTCTGTCATGTAGTCCAAACCACGCGCCCAAGATACAGCAATACCAAATGATGCACCTGCCGCCTGTTGAAGAATGTTTTCAGCAACACCAACGCTATCTTGTGCGTCTGATTCTTGTACCCAAAGGCGAAGCAAATCAATGTTGATTCGGCTTGAAACGCTAGGCATTGAACCGTAGTACAAGCCTTTCGCAATATCTTCACCGAACGTCTTAGCAAGTAGCGATTTTAGCTCTGTCTCTGCATCCCAAGGCTCATTGTCATCACCTGCCACTGCATAGGCCATATTAGCAATTGCCGCGATTGTAGCGACTGGTAGAGCGTTTAGACCGCCAATGGCAAACGTAACGGCAAATGTGCCAAGCAACTGCTTACGCGCTTCCTTTCTCACCTCTGGCGTTTCGCCCTTAATTGAATCAAAGAAACGGCTAAACAAGTAGTAAGTCATGTTTTGGCTGTACTGCTTGAACTGCAATGCTACCGCCGCAACGTCACCCTGCATGAATCGAGCGCGGTTACGGCTCGAATAGTCAAAGTGACTATCCCAAGTCGCTTTAGTTGCGTAATCAAGTGACTCTTGTTTGCTTAGTCCGTTCTTCTTCGCCATACGGTAAGCAGTGATAAAACAAACCTCACGGTTCATTACTTCGGCCCAATGGAAAGGCGCACCGATTAGTTGCTGTGCTTTCGCCCATTTACCCGTATAGTTTGACGACTCTTGCTCTGCCATACCTGTTAAGTCGGCCATTTGAGTTACGTCGATAGCACCAATTTTGATCGCGTGGCGTAACGCCTCTCTCTCTTCTTGGTTAAGTACGTCGCCCAAAATACCGTTGGTCATGTCCATATCACCACGCAAGCCAGCTTTTGATTTTTTAGCAACGAACGTCTTAGCAAATAGGCCCGATAGACTTGCCATTTCCGCCGCTGTTTCCTTAAAGCCAAAACGTGAGCCAATGTAAGGCAAAGCAATCTGCCAGTTTTGGGATAAGTTGATCATCGCTGACGCTGGTGAAATACCGATTTGCCAGAAGAACCCAAAACCAGTTAGCGCTTGCGCCCATTGTGCGCGTTGTGGGTTCATCATCCATTCGTGACGCTTAACCATTTCGTTATACAAGCGTGACGCCGAAACGTTATTGCTCTTATCCGTGGCAATCTTCAACTCTTCCATTAGATCAGTGAAGCGCTTCTCTGTTTCTAGTCGCGCTTGTTGGTTCGCTTGGCGAACACCCTGATCTGCTAGAACACGAGCCGCATCTTCTGAATAACCAGCCACACCTTTACGGTGAATGAATGATTTACGAATTGAACGATCAGGCATGGTTTGCAAATACATTTGGTAGATTTCATCAGTTAACTGATCTTTCACCTTGTCGTTAGTTTGCGCACCTGAGATCGCCTTAATAATATCGCTCACGAATGACGCGCTAGCACCATTTAGGCCGCGACTCTCTTGGATTTTTAGACCAAAGCGCACTTGTCCAACTTCTAAGTTCGCATTCTTATCATCCTGAACCTTGTAGCCAGCCGCCTGAAGCTTTTTAACGTCTTTCATCATGGCGTTTTCAGTCTCATACATTTGGAATACACGCTCACCGCTTGGGTCAACGGCATCGATCCAGTAGTTACCAAAACGCGCCAACGGAACATAGAAACCAAGGCGTGATTTTTCCATCATGTAACGATGGTAAGTGTTCTCACCTGCTCGTTTGTTACCAGCCATGGCAAGATCAGTAATGCGCTCTTCTAGCGCCTTATCCATTTCCTCGCGTTGACTAATGTAGTGATCGCGCACATCGGTAAAGACTTTTTGAGCATCTGGCGAAAGCTGTAGGAACTTCTCGCGTAATGCCTTGTGTTTAAGTCTTAGTTTCGGCTCGTTCTTAATCTCTCGCTCTAGCGCTTGGCGTTCTTGCCAAATTTCGGAACCGCGCTTAGTTTGCGAACCGCCGTACTCTTGGTAAAGCTTCGCTAGTGTTTTGAGTAGCGCTTTCTTCTCATCAGTTTGGTCAACATACTCTTTTGACGGGTCAACATCGGCCAACGTCGCATCGTGCAACAAACTAAAGGTAGCTTCGGCGTCTTGTGGCTTATCCTTACGGAACTTATTCAAGGCATCAGCTTGTTTGTGAACTTTCTCAATCAAGTCTGTTTTGCGTGTAGTAAATAAATCTTTGTTGTTTACATACGACTCAAGAATGTTGCCAACCTCACGGCTTACTCGTTTTCTACCTACTTCAGCCATTTGGCGTAGGTTTAACAACGCCCAACCACCATTTTTAAGCGCATCAAACTGCTTGCTAATAAATGGAACGTTGATCTTGCCAAGCATTTGCTTGTAGAAACTCTCATTCTTCGCTGCCAACGCATCAGCAATGCTCACAATTGGATCGCCTTGCTGCGCCAAATCCTCATCCATGCTTGAGATTGTTTGGCTAAAGCGCACAACGTTAGAAAGCGTGGTCATTCCGTTAGGTTTTCGAAGGTCGCTATCCACGTTGTTGATCATGTTGCGCACTTCGGAAAGCGTCATTTTCTCTGCACTCAAAATGCCAGAACGACGCAATGCACCAAGCACCCAAGACAACACTTTGTCTAAGATTCGTTGAGAAACGCTAGACTCTGTTTCTGCAATCTTAGCGATCACCTCTTCCGCTTTTACGTATTCCGGTGCGGTTCGATATGATTTATCAACCTCGGCAAAGATGCCTTTCAAAGAGTTAACGTTTCGTAGGCTGTTGACCTTCTTGGTTAACTGCGCTTGTTGAGCAACGTCTAGGTTTGCGTATAGGCCATTGTGAGCAATAAACTCATGGCGCAAAGTGCGGCGAACGTCAGCAACGTTTTCCAAGTTTTCTGCCACCAGCACAACACGGTTATCACCGGACAACCATGCGCCTTTAACAATCGCATTGGATTCAGTTTCAACCAGTTCATGCAGATCGGCCATAGTTGGCACAACCATTACATTCGCACCTTTCAAACCGTCGTATTGGTTAATCCAATCTAGAGCGGCTTGAGTAACCTTTTCAGGCGATAGGCTGGTGGAAGGCTTTTTGTTGACTTCGCTGGCCTTGCTGAAACGAATATCGTCGTACTGATCGTTCGCTGGTTTTTCAATGACAATAATCTTTGTTGCTACGTTCGTAGGGTTCAAGCTGTCCTTGAATGCGCCAGCGTCTAGGTTGATCTCTTCTGCACCAACTTCATCTAGGTAACGACGGAAGTTTTTATTTGTTGTGTTACCACGATTACCAGCCATTGAGCTAGTGATAGCAACCAACTTACCGCCATCTTTTAGCATCGTTAGCGCATGGTTGATGTGGTGAATATCTGCATCGTTACTAAATGGAGGATTCATAACAATGCGGTCATAGATTTCACCAGCGTTATATTCCAAGAAATCACCAGCAACAACGTTGTGCCCCTTCTCTTCAAGTAATTCGCTTAGAGTGAAAGCAAGTTCACCAACATCAAGATCTACGCCATTTAGAGCTGCAATTTGATCGGCAATGTGACCCATACCAGCACTTGGCTCTAGCACTTTCATACCTGGTTTAATATCGGCTAAATCAATGAGCTTTTTCACTTCTGCTTCAGGAGTTGGGAAGAAGTCATTAAACGCATTACGGTTACCGCGTACAGTTTCCTCAATCTTCTCTGTGAGTTTTTGTAGGCGTGTTTTTTCTTTCTGCGTTGACATTTTTCCGTTGTTCGCTTGCTCATATTCACGCAAGGCTTGGCGCAACGTGATATCGCCTTTAATACCCATGCGAATTAAGCGATCTTGCGACTTGAATAACTCGTTGATGTGCTCGACACGGTAAACAGTGTTTGATTTGCTACGCGCTAGCTGGCGCAATTTAGGAATAACTTTATCCCAACGCGCACCATTCAAGTTAACGCTCTCGTGCTCCTTCAAGCCTTTAATGTTTGCTCGAATAGATTTAGCCGTCATCTTGTAACCGTCTAGGTTTTCGATTTCTCGCGCAATGTATTCAAGTGACGCTGGCGTACTCTTCGGCGCTGGAAAACGAACGTAACGAGCAACCTGATTAAACTTAGTTTCTGGTTTTAAATGCCAGTTGCCTTGCTGATCTCGATACGCTAGTTTTTCTCGAACATCTTCAGGCATATCCCATTTAACACGGTTCATAACGCTTGTTAGTTCTTCAAGCTGGCTGATATCAGTCAAGTTGCCTAGCAGTAGGAACTCGCCAGATTCAACGCCATCGGCAATCTTACGCAAGATATTAGCTTGCGCCTCTTGCTTATCTGCTCGTGCCGCTGCGCTTGCTGCCATGGCTGCGCGACGAGAAGTATTAGTCAAACGCTGTGCGTTGTTTGACTCATCAGCTTTCGCCTGTAGTGATGCCGCTTTTTCGCGTAGAGCTTCAACTTGCTTCTCTTTTTTCGACTTCGTTTTCTCTTGATCGCGTTGTTTAACTCGTTCGCTTTGATCAACGTTCAAGCCGCCCATTACAGATAGGAAATCATCACGCGCTTGTTCAGATTTAAAGTCAAAACGAGCTGGCAAGTTTTTAGGTTTGTAAGCTCGTGCGTACCAACCGCCTAGCTGTTTCGCCTTGGCTCTCATATCGTTGAAAGTATCGCTATCAACTTCGCTAAACGCAGCGCCATAGCGTTGTTCACCTTTAGCTTCGTTGAGAACATCGACCTTGCTCAACTCGATAGTCCCGTCAGTTTCAACGGCCTTAACTTCAGCTTTTCGCTCTAGTTCGCGCTTTTCTTGCTCTGCTAGTTTGCTTAACTGATTTTCAGTGTATAGACGGTCAAACTCGGCTAGCTGCTGGTCATTGAAAGCATCAATAGTGCCGCCGTTAGCTCGTGCGTAGGCTTGGAAATCATCAAGTGTTTGAGGATTATCAAGAGCCTTTTTCTTGCGCTCGGCTTCCTGCTCACGCTCGATTGCTTGTTTTTTTCGTTTCTCAGCAAGCTTGTTGTAGTCAGCATCACTCATTTCAGAAAGAATGTTGCGCATAGCTGAAGGTGATTTAACCACAAACATTCCACCATCAGACTGAATAGCAGCAAACTGGTTGCCGATATCTTTAACCGCTCGCTTAACTAGATCGTCTTTACGCAAGCTTGTATCAATCCATTGGCCCATTTGAGCAAAGAAATTGCCGATAGCTGGCTTCGTGAATTGGCTAAATTCTTCCTCTAAAGCCGGAACATCATCAATGTAGTTATCGATCAGCTCAATTGCCTCTTCCTTGGTGTACTCGCCACTTTGAAGCGCGTTGATAGCTTTTAGATATTCACGCGCTCCACTTGGGCGAGAACGGCCTTTTTTAGCTTTAGACGCATCAGTTTCGTTGCTGGTGGCCTTGCTAGATTTTAGTTTGCTTCCTTTTGGTGGCGTTGGCTCTGGCTTGTCGTCACTCAGATAGCTTTTTGCCAAGTCGATTGCTTTTTGGCGATCTGATTGATATTGGCTAGTGATCCAATTGCTGAATGAATACAAGTCGTGCGTATCCGCGCCAGCTTCTTCCATTGCTTTAGATACTGCTTTCCAAGCTGGTTCTAACTCGTAGCTCTTGACGCGATAAGTCGGGTTTTCTGCGTACTTATCTGATACAGCTTGAAGAGTATCAATGAGCGAAGGCTCTTGCTTATCTGCTTTTGTATTGGTTTTGCGCTCTTCTAATTTGGCAATATCACCTTCTAGTCTATTGATTAGTAGGCGCATGGCTTCGCCGTTCTCACCATTAGCAATACGAGCTTTGTAGTGAGCGATCTCAGCTTGTTTGTAGTTGATTAGCGCATCCAGCTCTTCAACGGTTGGATTAGACAAATCTTTAAATGGAGGAACCTTGGCCGGAATCTCTGGAATTTCCACATCGGAATTCGTATCTTCACCAAAATCTAGGTTCAAATCTTCCCAAGAGTTGGCGTCTAGGTGGCCTTGGTTTTCGTTGATAAACTTATCCCAAACCGCTTCGTTACCGCCTTTCGCTCGGTACTCTTTCCAGACTTCACCAAGCTCGTTGTAAGCATCTTGTTCGGCTTTTTCTGCTGTTCTTAGTCGGCTTTGTGCTGCTTTAACTCGTGGATGAGCCATATCAACACCACTACGATCCGTAGAATGTTGCATTTCAACTTCATCTAAGTTCTCTTGAGCTGCTTCAACTTTCTTTTGAGCTGTCGAGATTTTAGAGAGTTTGCCCTTAGCTTTACGGCTGATTGTGGCCGGAATCGCTTTTAATTGTGTAGGTTTGTTCTCAGCTTTTTTCGCCGTAGAGTCGCGCTCTGACTTCACTCGTTCAGATAAGTGGCGATCAGCATAATCACGCAGATACTTATCAAACTCTTTATGCTGTGAAGAAGTTAGATCGGCACCCTTTTTAATTCCGTTTTCGTCTCGGAACTCCGCAATACGATGAGTGATCCAAGACATATAGCCAGCATTGCTATTGATAGCTTCAAGCTCTTCCGCTTCCAAAGTATCTAAGTACGCTTGATAACGTGGGTTATCTGCCTTACCTGTTTTTGCTTTAGCAAAGCGTTCTTTTGCAATTGTCTGATTTACGTCTTTAGCTTTCTCTGGAGTGGTAATGCCTCGACGCTCAGACTCAAGCTCTGAACGTAACCATTTAAGATCCTCAGTAGTGCCTTTGCCGTCTTTAATTTTGTTTAGACGACCTAAACGAGCGGTAGCGCGTTGGCGAGAAAGGTCACTGTCACTTGCTTGGTATGCCTTCTTAGCGTCGGAAATCTCGCGATCCAAACCTTCCAGCTCTTCATCACTAAGTAGTGCGTCATATCTTGATAAGCGAGTTTTCAGAACGTCACCAAAGCGGAGCAAATCACCTAGCTTGCCAGTAAAGTAAATCTTGCCTGCTGAATTGATATATTCCGCAGCATCTTGCAAAACATTCATTTGTTCAGGCGTAGGCATTTGACCGCGATCAAGGCGTTGCTCAACACTAGGCCAAATATCAACGGCTTTCGCTGTCTTTTCGCGTTCTTCGACTAAAAGTGATTGGTCAACAACACCTTTGCTTTGGGCTTTTTCTGCTTCGCTCTGAAGGTAAGATTCATTGCTTTTTACAATAAGGCTTACATATTTATCCGCTGCTTGATTAGCTTTTCCAATAGCATCCATCAAGCGCATATCGCTACCTTTGCCATAGTCAAAAGTAGTAACCGGTTCCTCTTGTTCCGCTAGTCGGATTTGTACCTGTTTAAGCTCTTTATCTTGAGTGACGTAAACCGATCTCTCGCCAATAGTTGCGTTCCACTTTTCGACTTTAGGCGTCAACGTTGTGGTATTACCGCTGCGCTTAACGTCCACTCCATCAATACCTTGACCTATTTTAAGGGTAGGTTTCTTGGCTTTTTTTCTATCAGCTTGAGCGTTTACTTCTTTGTCCAACCAGTTCAGATCATCTTTTGTACCCTTGCCTTCCAAGATGTTCTTGATGCGTTGTTCACGGTTAACTTTCTGACGGCCTTTGATTGCGACTTTAGCTTGAGCTTTACCAAGTTGACGGCCAAGTTCTGAACGTTTTGCAGCTTCACCAGATTGGTAAACATACTCGTCGCCAGTCTGTGGCAACTCTTCACTGTATGACTCAGCCTCTTGAGACTCGCGCTTATCAAATTTCTTTTGAATACGAGCATTGCGATTAGGTTGGCGCTGTTCGACCTCTTGGATTGATGCGGAAATAGGCTCTTGAGCAACTGTATAAGGCGCACGATAACGCTCCTGCTCTGTTTCTACAGGATTTAGGTCATATTCATTCGCTAGCTTGGTGAATCGCTCATCACGATTAACGTCTTTAGGATTAACGTCAGACCATCGATCAAACTCAACTTGTGGTGCGTCATAAACTCGTTGATTCTCGATACCCGTTGCTAACGGAGTAACGTCACGCTCACCGTTTGGTTGATGTCCACCAGCAAACGAGTTGGTTTGAGCTTGTTGTCTCATACCTTGAAGAACACGCGCCTGATTGCGTTGAAACTCTGGCGTTTCCTCAACGTTTGGTTGATAGCCATTGGTGCGAATGCCGCGATTCTCTAGTTGCTGTTGAGCATTGCGCTCTTGAGCTTGCTGATCACGCAGAAAACTCTCTTCATCAGTTGGGCGTAACTGATCGACTTGTTTTAGCTCGTCGGAGTTAATGACACGCTGCAAAGCGCTGATCGCTTGCTCTTGGCTTATGCTTCCGTCACGACGCGCTTTTGCAATCTGAAGCACTGCTGCTGGCGAGATTTCCATGGCGCGTTGCAAGCCTTGTTTAAAGTTTTCGTCTTGCGCTGCAATTTCATCGACAAAACCAAGCTCACCACGTTGAATTGATTGGCTCAATTCAAACTTATCTCGTTGAGCATCTTGAGAATGGTATAGCTCTGAATCTGCCATTACTTCGCCAGTTTCAGGATCAAACATTTCTGCTTGAGCAACTTCATTATCAACTGGTGATTTTTGTTTCTGTCCAATAACACTCAAGAACTCATTGTAAATTGAATTCATTGAACGCTGCGCCGCTTGACGTTCTTCAATGGATAGATCTGTATTAAGAGTTGCCAAGTAACGGCTCATGTCTTGACGCAATTGCTTCGCATAATCATTGCCTCGGTCTTGTTTTTCCCAAGTTTTGATTGCGCTGACAGCTTGCTGGCCGTCACGGATTAGATCGGCATGATTGTCTGAAGAGAACAGATTAACAGGCGCTTGCTCTTGCTGTTTTGCAGCTTCAGAAATTGGTTGTTGTGGTTGCGCTTGCTGTGGCTGTACTGGTTCCGGCTGTTGTGGCTCAACACTTTGTTGTGCTTCCGCTTGATCTTCCGTTGCGTGACGCTCTGCTGCTGGTGGCACTTTACCCATTGCAGCACCTAACGCTTGATGTGCTAAAGCCGTAGATTCGTTAGCATCAAAGCCCATAGAAAGAGCGCGGTTCTCAATCTTCGGTCTTAGAAGAGCCTCAATCTCTTGATCTGTTTTACCAACCGAGCGCAATTGCGAAATCACTTCTGGATTGATCGCTTGTTCAATCTTGCTTTCAAAGTTACGACGACGGTAACGACCAGCCACACCACTAGGCGCACCAAAACCACCACCGATCAAACCACCGACTAAACCAGACTCAAGCGCAGCCGCGCCAACGCCTTCGGAGTTGTCGCCTTCAACGTCCATCTTTTCGTTGGTATGAACGTTAGAGCGGTATTGTTCAACGCCACCTTGTACGGCCTCGGTGCCACCTTCAGCAAGTACACCTTTACCAATAGCACCTTTGATTGTTTTGCCTAAACTACCTTTTAGCAGTTTAACCATTGCCTGATCACCTACCGTTTCACCGATCAGGTTGACCATGCCTAGAGTAATGTCGGTTTTAATCGAATCTCCAACCTCTTGGGCCAATCGAGTACGAGCGTTGTTTAGCGCCTCTTCATCAGAGATATTCTTATCCGCTTCTTCGGCCACATAACGCTTGAACTGTGGAGAATCCATTAATTCGTGATAAGGAATGTTCTCGATTTCTCGTTGAACATTTAAGGCTTGACCACCGTTACCAGCCGCCAAGTTTAGAAGTGCGTTAGTACCGACATTGGCACCTTGGGACACCGCAGCGCTTCGACCTGCCATTGACGCTGCTTTACCTGCTGCACCTGCTGGCAACATGGTTACAGCCATACCACCAAGCACATTAGATGCTGTGCCTAACCATGTACGCCAATCTTTAGCACCTTCGCCAAAGCTCATATCATCATTGATGATATTTTTCGCCATGGCTTCGCGCATTTCAGGCGATAAGGTTTCGTATTGCTCATTAGCCCAATTCTCTAATGAACTTGCTGCCTTTTCTGCACCAACGAAATTCGCAGCACCAGCCAAAGTTTGCAAAGCGCCTTGTTGAGCCATATCAACAACGTCACCAAACGTTGATGTGTTTTGATTGCGTTCCCTTTCCTCAACTAGACGCATCGCCTCTCTGAAATCCATCGGTATCCCCTCTTATTCTGCATAGGAAATAGACAGGGGAAGTATAACCCCAACCGCACCGATTGGGGATTTTTGTTTACGTTCGATGAATTAACGATTAGCCAAACCTAATGCCATGTAGCGTGCGGCTGGTGGCGCATTTTTACGCTGCTCTTCTACTCGTTGAGCCTGAGTTTTTAAGTTATCTCTGGCGTTACTTGTTAGCTTATCGGCTGCGCTATAAAAGCCACTATAGTTAAGCCAATCCATTGCCTGTTGTTGTTCTTCAGGACTCAAGTTCGCTGCCTTAATTGCTGCAAGCTTTTCTTGATAAGTTCCATCAGAGTTTAGGATTTCCTCTCGTAAAGCCTCTAACTCGCCTTGATTTGACGGTTCACCTTCTGTCTGTCCGGCGGCCTTCTTCTCGCCATTGGTGAACTCTTGAGACTCGCTTATCAGCGTTTCATTAGATGGCTTTTTCTTGATGATATCTTTACTTTTAATCATCTCTTGAATAGCCTTATTTACCTGATCAGGCGTCGCGGCTGGGTTTTCCATTAGATAAGACTGAAGTTGCGCTTTGCTGCCCGCTTGGAACTCATAATCAGGATATGACTCAACAAACGCTTGCGCTCGTTTTCTTGCCATACTTTGCGCTTGTTCCTTGGTTAAGTATTGAGGATCATAACCTGTTAGTGGCAAATACATCATCGTATGACGCTCTAGTGCCTTCTCCCTTTCTCGATTCAAGCGATCAATTTCGGCCTGATAATCTTGTTCCTTATCGAACATATTGCGGTCAAGTTTGGCAATCTGTTCATCATACTTGCTATTAATTCCGTTTTGTTCAGATAGCTGTTGCTTCGCCAATTGAGCCATTGAAGAAGATGAACCACTAGAGCCTGAGCGACTAGAACGGCCTGAACGACCACCATATACAACATTGCCATTTTCATCGAAGTTCAGAGATCGACCTGTTTGAAGTTGACGCCAGTTGTTCAACTCTTCACGGTTCAAATGCTGACGAGTATCAATCATGGTTTTCATTCGGTTACTAAACTCCGACAATGGCACAACTAAGATATTGTCATCTGGCTTGCTTGTTCGGTTTTGAGTAACCGGAACTGTGACAGTTTTGCCATTATCAAGAGTTAGATCTTGCTCAATAACTGCCCCACCGCCTAGAGTGATTCGAACTGCCGAAACTTTTCTCTCAACTATTTGATGTTGCTTACCATCCTTATCCGTGTAGATCGTAGGTAAACCTTTTGCCTTGGTGATTTCAGGCATCAATGTTTCCACTGCATTGATCAACATTGGGTCATTTTCTGCTGGCATTTCACCTTGTGCCATTTTGTTGAACAAAGTCGCCGCCTCACCTAAAGCCTTGCCAGCATCACTACCAAGAATGTTGTTCACATCAAATTGAGGGTTTTTAGCTACATAATCTGCAAACTCCGGCGTCTCCATTAAGGAAAAATCGCCGCTGGCAATCGCCTTATCAATCGCTGGAAGGAAGATTGTTTGAAAACCTTCTTGGCGTTCCATAAGTGTTTTCTTATGGTTATATTCTTCCTGTTGCTGCTTAAATGTAAGCTCTGCTTGCGCCCACTGCTTTTCTTGTTGTTTTCGGCTTTTGGCTTGCCAATCTAGATCATCTTTACGCTGTAACTTTTGTTGTTCTCGATCTTCAAGCCCTTGCTGCCAACGAATATCTTCTCGCTGTTGCAAGATTTTCTTTCGTTCTCGGTCTTCGTTGTGCTCCTGTCTCCACAACTCACGATCTTGCTGGCGGTTGTGTAGGTCAATTAATCCTGCACCAACTCGAACGCCTTCATTAAAACTACCAATAACGTTTGCCATGAAAAAAACCTCTAAAAAAACGACGCAGCTAGACCACCAAGAACGGCACCAATTGCACCACCAGCAACAGTACCAACGACAGGTACAACACTACCAATTGTTGCACCTAGAGTTGCACCAGTACCGATACCTGACGCAATACCTTGCTTGTATTGCTGTTTAAGCTGCTCGTTCACTTGTTTGCGCTGTTGCTCTTGGTTAGAAAGATTTCTATAAGTATCAAGCGAACTTCTCACGTTATTTCGACCAATATCAATTAGACCGTATCCCATATTAACCCCCTAAACTCCACCAACTGAGTTAATTAAGTTTCTGCTTCCTGACGAAACACCCGTCATCAATCCGACTTGTAAATCGTTTATGGCTTGGCGAGTGTTGTTATTAGTTGAAGCTAGGGCAAGCGCGTTATTCATTTCCAAGTTTCGTTTTTGCTGATCAGTTCGAAGATCACCTAAACCATACTTTCTAGTTGCATTTGCAGCATTGATATTGGCTTGTTCTAAGTTCTTCGTGGCATTTGCGTTATTTCTATCTAACTGCTTATTTAACAAATTATCGGTCATAGCAAGATCGATAAGTTGATTCTCATATTGTTGGAAGCGCTTTAGATAATCTTCGTACTGCTTTCTCGTAAGATTCGCGTATATGTATTCAGGATTACCATAAGCGTTAACCATCATGTTTGAAAGATTATCGCTTTTAACACTGGCGGTTGGAGAGGTTGTGGCTGGCGCGGCTGAACTGCCAGTATTTGGATTGTAATAACCTAATTCACCCTCTTGAGGCATGATTATTTTCTCCTAACGTTTAACTTAAACCGTATGAACTAGCGCCGCCCATTGGCGCAAAGCCATCGTCTGATTTCATACTTTTGTAAGTATCTGGTTTGAAGTAATTACTTAATCCCTGTCCAGCGCTTGATAGCACCTCTTTGCCTGTATCGGTGCCAGTAAGTAAAGAGGCACCAGCGCCAGCAACCGCCGCCGGAATAGATACGGCGTTAGCTTCATCAATTGCAGCTTGGTTGGCCTTACGCGCTGACGCCGCCGCAATATCGTTAAGCCCTGCCGTGGCTTGAGTCGCCTGACCTCGCCCCATTGCAACTACGTTTTGAAGATTGCCAGTAAAACGCTCGGTTACGTTGTGTTGGCCTTGCGCAGTAGTTTGTACCTCGTTGGCATTGGAGCCTGAGATTATGTCGTTTGAAGCGCTAGACGCCTTACCTGAACTTGGATTAAAGCCAGATGCCGACAATTGTTTTTGAGTCTGATTGACAGCCGAACTCGTTGCACTATTCGACGTTGTATTGGCCGCTCCTGCTATTTTCTCGTAGTTTGCCTCGTCCCCCATCTTTTCGGTGATACGCATATATTCGTTTTCAATTGGAACAAACACCTCTTGATATCTATTCCACTCTTTAGCCGCCACCTCTGCTGCTGCAATCTGATCGGCAGTTGGTTTTGCTTTTTCTGGCCCTTTACCCATTGTTTACCAGCCTTTTCTCAAACCTGATTAAACCTTGCTCATTGTACCCTACTTTTTTAAATCCGTGAGCGCGCCAAAGCCTGTACACACCTGCTCTTCGAGCCAATGAAACAATCTTTTCTGCTCCCACATCTTTAGCAAGTTGATAGTACGCATTGATGTAATCTGATATGCCATGCCCGTTATCAGACCATCCAAAAACCACATACATAACTATCTCGTTATCTTCGTGCGTCACCTCCAAAACTGCGCCACAACGCTCACCAACAAACAAGTGTGCATCACCACTATCCAACTTACTGATCACCTCTTTCGGCAAATCCGGCAAATCATCACGACCAGCCACGTAAACAAGCTTTCTCACAAGCATGTAGATATAATTGTTGTGATCAACTTTAGCGAACCGCACTTTTTACCCCTGAACGATCTAGAGCACCTTAACAAAATGGCGCAATTCCAAAAGCACTAAACCTAAGCTTTGTAGGTGAGCACTAATCCAGATGAGTTCCACACATGCCAAGAATTGTTTTCGTGGTTTCTTGCGCGCAAACTAACCTTATAAGCCTTACCAGCCGGAAGACTATGCCGCCAGATCGGTGAGTTTTGAGCGCTCATACCACCAACATCTTGACTATGAACAACCTCATCATTAATTAAAAAATCAAACCATGCACCGAACGTAGTCACATACACACTCCCCCAAACAACCTCACGATCCCAAGTAGCCATTGGAATATTTACTGAGTAGAGCGTCTGAATTAGTCCTGTAGTACTTTCTGTCTTCATAACCGTGTACGGATAAGGTTTTATTACATCACCAACGATCTGATTAACATTGAGACGACCTTGAATATCGCAAGAATCAGTAATCGTAACGTTCCTTAGCACACCAGAAGTCGCGGTAATTTTCCCCGAAACATCAGCATCAACCATTTTTGCCACACCAGCCGCGCTCACATAGAACTTGCTGTTCGGGTCATTAATCGTTGACGCTCGTAACGTTACGTTTGCGATCACTGTATTTGCTTGCACGCTTGTTGCCACTACATCGCCAGCAACCAGATCTCTAATGTCTGCAACCTTGATTGATGCAGTGTCGATTGCGAGTACATATTTTGGCGGAGCTGTACCAACTTGACCGCCGTTAACCCAATCCTGATAGGCTGGGTTTTTGATAGTGCCAAAAACCGGAACGATGCTGTTGCTACCTGTACCACCAGTATTCTTGTCGTAAGCGACCTTAAACCCTGCGTTCTTAACAACAAATTCTGCGTTTGCTGTGCTCGTATCAGTGGAAGACTTGGCTATAAGAGCAACACTAGCCGTCATTCCACCTATGCTTGTTTTAACGCCCCACAACGCAGAATAGCCATCATCAAGATCGGCCAATGCTTCACTAATCTGTGTGACTGAAGATGAAACGCCGTTAACCGTTGCATTAACTTTTCCAATCTCGGTACTAATCGCCTGATTGGTTTGCGTCTTTGTGTAGTAGTTCTTGGATAGATTCGAGCTAACACCGTCAATTGATGATTGCAGCGTCAAAGCAGATTTAGCAATGGCCTGATCGGTTTGCGCTTCAGTGTAATAGTTGTTGGCTAAGTTACTCTCAACCTCTCCAATTTTTGAAGACAATGAATTGGTTGCAATATTGATCGCCTTTTCAGTATCAACCCACGTTTTATAGTTGGTTGATAGATTGCTCTCAACTCCTTCAATTGACGCTGACAACGACGTATTTAATTGAGAAATTGCTGACGTTAGCTTGGCGTTCGTCGCGTAGTTTTGCTCAATGCTTGAAATCGAATCGCCTAACTGAGTTTCGAGATCTAACTTGGCAGTAGATATAGCCTTATCAAGCTCAACTTGAGTCGCAAACTCTTGGCCTACCTGCGCAAGAATTGACTCCCCATTAGACTGAATTTCTGACTTAACAGACTCTCTTAATGCCGATAACGCGCTATCAACTTCAACCTTCGTTGCGTACTCTCGTTTGATCTGAGCAAGAATTGATGTCTCGTTTTCCTCGATCTGAGAAGTAACCGACTCTCTTAAAACCGCCATTGCCTTATCGGTTTCAACTGCTGTGTAGTAGTTGGTTTCAATCTCGGCCCTTAATGTCCGGTTCTCTTCTCTGCGAAATGCGCTTTCCTTATCAACGGTTACAGCGTTTTGCATAGCTGCTTCCGCTAATAATACGTCGATATTCTCAATAGTTTCTGCGTCTGGAATGGATGAAAAATCAATGCCTTCTAATGCCTCCGGTAAAGGAATTAGTTCGGGATGTTCTTCCATCTCCTTAATGATCAGGTCAAGGTAATATTGAGGGTCAACAACGCTCTTTGCATGAGTACCATTAATTGAGTTAATCGCTGAACGTTCGCCTTTTAGGTTTACGAACTTGATCCAATAGTAATAATCACCCGTAGGCTCAATCGGCAATGAGGCAACGCTAGACGGAGTTGTTTGCACCACAATAGCATTTGCAAATACGTTATCTCTTGCTTGATAAATTTCGGTGTAAGCATGGCCTTTATATGGCGCGGTATCCCACGAAAGCAATGCGATACCAAAGCCAGATTTAACCACTAAGTTTTGTGGTGTAGTTGGCGTCTGAACTTCCTCACCAACAATCGGATCACCACTACCGCCGTCCGAACTTGGGATATTAATTGTGCTCTGTAATTTACCGTTTCTGTAGTCAGCAAAACCGAGCTTTTTCATATCTTCCCAAAGGACGGCTTTTTTGCCGCCCTCGCCACGCATACCGATCAACTGTTCCAAGTTGTCGGCAACTGCATCCATTACAGCGTCACTTCCTTTCTTGTGGGGAATAGATTGGAATTTACCCTTTAGCTTTTTGCCGCCTTGTAATGTACGAACTGCCATTTATCCGTAAACCTCTGCCATACTAGAAGCAATGATCACCTCTTCTAATATTCCAGTGCCATAAACTTCAAATTGCCATGAGTTGCCCCTTGCTGGTGGAATGCGTATAGGTCGATTAGTTAACGTACCTATCTCGTAATCTTTGATGACGACTCCATCAACGATAATTTTCATTCCAACCAATGCCGGATCTTCCGCTCGGATATACAGCGTACTAAGTGTTGGATACATGGCGTAATACTCTTTAGAACGCCAAACATACGCTTTAGGTTGGCCCTTGTTCCATTCAGCCAATTTTGTTCCATCTTCGCTTCGAACATAAAGCGTACCTGTCACTAAGTCAGTAAATCCAAGGTTTGAACCTAGAGAATGGAACGTAATGCCACCCGTTTTAGGGTCGAATATGAACGACTTATCAAGCGCCTTTCCGTAAAAAGCCAAATACTTTCCATCGTAGTAGTAAGCTTCAATGGTTTCTGGCTCCAATGCTTCCCACTGCTTAGAGTCAATAATATCTTTGGTAATTAGCTCAACGTCTTGACCAGTGAACGCACAAAGGCCATGAGGAGACGCATAGATAATTAGGTTGTCGATATTTCTCATAGAGCGCTTGGAAACACACGCTTGCATAGACTCAAGCTTTCGCCCACTGATCGCATCACTGGTGATACCTTGGAACACCCAAGGGTAACCTTTCGTGCCAACCAATAGCATATTGCTCACTGATTCCATTGCTACGATTTCGTGCTCTGTTGTGAGCTGATAATCTACAGGCCATGCGTGAAGCAAATACGGCTCACTAAAACAAACAGTTCGGTCATAGCCACCAGCCATAATTCCGTTAGGCATTAGGGTTAAAAACCGTAGCTTTTTGTTAGGCATTTCGTATTTTTCACTTTCCAGCGGGAACCCAAGATCATCGGCTGACTTATCATCCACAAACGTATTTTGTGAAATCGGAATTTCCCCAACCAGATAGAAGTCAGAAACACCACCCTCTGTTGACGTTCTATAGATTCGACGTTTAGTGATATTGCCGGATAAAACACCTTCACTTTGAAATGTCAGCGTAACCGTACTCTCTGGGAACTTAATTTCAGCTTGATTGCTGATCGGAGATTGCGCCCCTTCCTCTTCTTGTTCGCTAACAAGCGTGTAGACATAAAAACGAGTTTCGTCGTCGGTTGCCTCGTCTTCTTCTGGTAGAGGATCAGGAGCATTTACTTTTGCTGTCACGCCATGCTCTGGCGCTGGCACTCCTAATGGATAAGAGTCAACGGGAAGATCACCAACACCATTAAATATCTGGTTATTGGTAACGCGAACTCCGGTATCACTTGTAAAATAAACACGGTTCCAAGGGTCACCAACAATTGGCGACACAACCACATCAACATCAGTTTTCCACTTGAACCACCAATCTAAAAACTTATAAACCGTTTTATGGCTTTCCGTTAAGCCTTCATTAGTGTCCTTCAAGCCAAGGTAAGGCTGAAGGTTTCCAACCGGAAACTGACAATCTACCGCTTTTGTAGCATATTCATTTGGTAGGAGTCTCGGCGTCTGTTTTGGCCGTTCTCCAAAGAAAGTAGCGACGTTAATTCTAGGCATTATTTACCTGCTCTCTCTTTGTAATCAGCAACGGCTTTCAAGCCAGCAACATCGGCCTGTAGAGCGCTTATATCTTGGCGAATATCTTTTACATCAGTGCCAATGTTTTGTTGAGTCGTCTCGATACTGTTCAAGCGATAATTCATCACATAGCCAGTCCCAACTATCGAAGCACACAACATCACAACGCCTAGTGGATTGTTGTTTAGTAACTTCTCTAACATCTTTCGCCCCTTTCAATTCGGGGCACTTTCGCACCCCGTCATAAACTGCAATGCTTGACCAATAATAACTCGGAATAAAAACACTTTCTCGATTGAAAACAAAAATCACCAATCGAGAACTTTAGATTTCTAAAAATTCGAATGGAGTTTGCATATCCCCTTCTGTCCAAGTGGCATATTGATTAAATAGCTTTTCCAATCGAATCGCATAAGCATCTTTAATTTGTTGGATTTGATTGTACGTCAGTCTTACAGGTTCATTATTTGCTGCAATCCAGACCGTCTCTTTATCCAGCATATTATTTCGCTCTGCATACCATAGCGTTTCATCCATGTTGTTCCGGTCAACTTGGCGAACTTGGAACTCATATCCATGAATAAAGATGTTTGATAGTTTTATTTCATCTCGCAAAGCTTGCGCCTTGTTCCGATGAAACTCCGCGATCACATTGTCAGGCTTTCTCTCGACAACTGGCGTCTTGGTAACAGTAAACTCTTCATCATTGACCAAATAATCGTATTCACCATTATGAGTGTAATAATTAGCGTCGTATGACACTTCAATTACTTCATAAACGGCGCGGCGATTTTGCATATCGATCACTGGCCGCGCTGGTGGCAACGTGGCAACTTCTTCACCATCTTCGCCAATAGTGATTTCAGGAACAAAGTTCTCTACATCCACCAGCCATTGAAGATATTGATCGTGGTTTACTTGAAAATCTTCCCAAGCAATTGCTCGTTCAAGCTCTGGCTTAACAAGTTGCTCCCAAGACTTACCCTCCCAGCGTCTTTGGTTTGCATCCTGATAAGTAATTTCTTCAGGCTTATTAAGAACGATAACCGTGTATTGCTCAGTTATAGGGGAAGTTTCCTCCCCCTCTGCGTAGCCAATCACTCGTTCTCGAACATCTTCAGCATAATAATGCCGGATATTCTCATCAATATCGGTTAGAGCTGTGTAGTCGGTATCAATGATCATAAATCCACCCCACTAACTTGAGAACCAGAACGAGCTTTGTTCTTTGTGTAGCCGTATGGAATTGCCAGCTCATGCGTACCATATAGACATAAATCACCATTGAGATTCTTATATGTCCCAACCTCACTTACGATTCGCAGTTTTCCATCATCACCCCATAAGTCCGACTGTGAACCATATACGACCAAGAAAGGATCTCCCGTTGGAGCTGTGATATACACAAAGCCTTTTCCGTTCTCTAACCACACATCCCCCCAAGACGCAGTAAAAGACTTAACGCAGCGAAGCAACTTATTACCCAAAGCATTTGTAATACTTGGATCGGTTAAATAAAACTGACCAGCAACACCATCAGTCGCAGTGTTAGTGGACGTAATTTTGGTTACATTCAACGACGAATAGCTACCAACCCAAATCAACTCATTGAATGATAGATTTAAATTGGCCTGTTGGTTGTTTGAACTCTGACTCCACAACACTTTGATTGCTGAATCATCATAAGCTGGTTCACCTAGTGCAATACATTCATGCGTTGGCGAGAAATCAGGGTTACTAGCAAAATATCCATCAAGCAACGTACATTTGTTCAGCTTCACTGTTTGGCTGTGTGGATGCTTCTGCGAGTAGCCACTAACAACTTTGTTTATAAAACTTTCCCGTAATAATCCACCACGAGTACGATCATTAAACATCGTTGCGTAAACATCACCGACGCCATTAGCGCCATTTAATATAGGCTTGATGTTTGCTGATTTAGTAAGTTTTGCGCTAGCAGTATAAGAATGTAATGCAACGCGAGTTGATGGGATTGCAGAACTGTTATCACGCGCATTTAATGATGAAGCGAACGTATAAGTTCCGGTTTGCCAAGCTGCGTCACCGTCGCTCCAATACATTCGCAGATCCTTATCCACCGCAACGTGAGTCATCGGAAATTTATTTGCCACCAATGTATTGTTTGGAACAACCGGAATCCAGCCACCAAGCCAACCATTTGCTAGTTCAGTTTTAGCCAAAATGCGCTCTGGCGAACCAAGCACATCAATCATATTGAAATTGCCCGATATCTCAAAAGACGCATAGTCACCAATAACACCACAAATAACATCCCCAACAGCGTTACCTAACCTATCTTCCATTTCTAGGTAGTAATCAAGGTTAGTGTTTCTGTATATCTTCTTAACTTTCCTTACCACGCCATTGACGATCAAGCTACCAGAACACTCTACACCTTGTGCAATGCTGCTAGCTGTTGGGATCCAATCTGTATTTCCCAATAGTTTATTAGCCTCAATCCGCAAATAAGTACCATGAGCGGCGCTTACTGTGTATTGAGGAACAAACGAACGCATACGGGGAAGATGTTCTTTACCACGATAAGTACCTTCGATTAGCTTTTGGAAAACCTTAGCTGCTTCATCTTTGCTCCCCATATCCCAAGCAGATAAACGGTAGTCAATTACACCACCTTGACCTGAAGCATAGATAGCATCGTAACGTTTAGCATCAGGACGACCGTAATGACTTGATGCAATAGAACCACCATAAACGCCTGTGGTGTTCGAGAATGCAAAACACTTTTGTACGTTGATAAGATTCCTAGCACCTTCACCTTCATACCATTTAGAGTAACCGACACCGTCAGTTCTCCACGTTGCCGAACCCATAGGGTTAAAGCTTGGATGATAAGCACCTTTGTTTAATCGAGGAACTACACCGCAAACATAGAAATAACACTCACCGTTTACTGCGTAAGAACCATCTGAAGCATGAGAGAAACGAACTTTATACGCGCCCAAACTTTCATCTGGACGAATAGGTTCAACGTTGCCATCAAAAACGCCATACCCAAGAACATTATTAGGTTTACCAAATGAAGTGCCATTACCTCCGAGTACATCTTTAATGCCCTGTGGATTGACCACCGAACAGTTACCAAACACGCCGTAGAAATGTAAATAGTGTTGTGTTGCATCGACAGGACTAAAGCCTTCCCAATCCCCATTACCTGCACCTGCAATAGTTCTCTGACGGACACGCCATTGAACAAGGCGTCCATCATCAAGTAAATAAATGTTGTGTTCAGGATTAGAAACTAAAGCTCTCTTCTGCTCATCCGTTGCAGCCCAAAAGTCAACGCCTTTACCTTTTGAGCCTGTATCACCATCAAAAGCGGCATAATAAGTTACAGGTCGATTAGAGCCTGTAGTAGCAATACCTTCCATTGTGGAAGCAAGCGACTGAATACAACCATAAGGATAAACAAATGGATTGGACTTGCTGATTTCTTCTAAGAAGAACTCAAAACCAAACATATCAACACGCTCAATAACCACTTCTTCGGTTACTGGCCGCACATAATGCAACTTAAAGTGAGCAGTACCATTGGCGGCTGCACTATTCGCTATAAAGCGAATTGTTTTTGAGCTTGATTCTGTCGAAGTGAAAGTACATTTGTAAATGCCAGTCTTTCTAGGGTAATACCATGCTGTGGTACTATCCTCACCATCACTCGGTGACAAGCTAGTACAACCGCGCAGTGAAATACCTTGACCAATCTGACCGCCGCTATTAACTATTTCAAAACAGATTTCGTATTTCTGACCAGCCACAAGCTCAATCGGAAGATAAACACCAGACCACGCAGAAACATAGCTAACAGCTAGAACACCATTACCTGCATTATCAATAGTCGCATCGGCAGTAGATGGACGCCAATACTCTAAGCCGAGACGCAAATCAGCGTTTTTACAAGCTCCCTCAAATGCACGAGCAACTGCTTCATTACTATTAGCAGCAACATCCCCATACTTAGGATCAGCTTCCTTAGACAAATCTAGATTAACTTTACCAGAACCACGACAGTTACCAGTGGAGTCATAAACAACTGCGCCGTTCGGGGCTTCAGGAAACTTAATCGAAGCCCTTGGTTCAAACGCATCGTTGATATTAATCAGTTGCGAAATAAAGCCTGCGATATGCGTAACGGCATGGTTAGTTTTTGACGTTCCTGAAGCATTGGTGACCTTACCTATTCTTAGGCTATTTGGTGAATCTAACTGCGACCAAAGCCCCTCATTGACAGGAACATAATTACCAGAACTATAGTGACGACCAAAATCAACGAATCCACTAGCCGCAAACTGTTCACTAGCTAGCATTCGTGCTGCTTTCATGTTTGCTTCGCTTTGGCAATAGATTTGCCAACCAACATAACTACCGGATTTAATCTCTTCCGCTACTTGCTTTGTTTCATTCGCTAAGGCTTCAGTTTGCGTTTTCAGGGTTTGAGCATCGGTTTTACTTTGTGCTGCGCTTGTAGCTGAAGCAGCCGCTTGAGTAGCCTTTTGTGTTGCCGTTGATGCTGCTTGTTCGGCGCTCTGTTTTAGTGAAGTCATTTCACTAATTGCTGCGGTTGATTGCTGCGAAATGGCTGCTTTTTCTGTGGTAGCTAGATCCGTGATTTCGGTTTTGCTTGCACTAACTAAGGTGTTAATTGCACCCTTGCTCGTATCGGTAAGTGACGTAATGCTATTAGTGCCACCAGCCACTAGATCTGAAATTTCACCCTTACTCCTTGTCGTAAGAGTCGTAATATCTTTCTTGCTCTGAGTAGCAAGAGCCACAATGTCACTTTTGCTTTTGGTAGCTAGCGCCGTTATTTCACTTTGACTCGTAGAAGAAAGTGAAGAAATGCTGTCCGTTCCACCAGTAATAAGCTCGGCAATATCGCTCTTACCAGTAGTTACTTGCGCAGAAATCTGGCTCTTACTTGTCGTAACCAGTGTTGTGATTTCGCCCTTAACGGTAGTCGCTTGCGTAGCAATAGCCGTACTAATAGCAGTAGCCTTGGCATCAATTTCAGTTTTTGATGTACTTACAAACTGCTCAATATCTGTTTTGGTTTGCTGAACTTGAGAGGCTTTTAAATCCACATCGCTTTTTGCTTTGTTCACTAAAGCCAACGTATCCGCCGCATCAGCCGCATAGCTCTTCGCTGAATACTTGCCAGGTTCAACTTCGACACCTTGCGCCGCATTAGAGTATTGACGAACAAGATCTAGAGCTGCCTGTGTATTAGCTAGATCGTTTTTAATACTTTCAGACTGAGCGATCAGGTTTGTGATATCTGACACCAGTGTTTGAAGTGGCACAACCTCTATAGTTGAGCCGTCATCGGTGTGAATAAGAACCTTGTCAGCCGTTGATGTGTAATAACCTCGAAGGTCATCAAGCAACACTTGTTTTGAGTTGATAGCCGCCGCGACCATTGCGGCCACACGAGTTGCAATAGTTACTGAAGTATTTCGAATGATCGCATACTCACCATTTGCTGGTGGAACGCCAGTAAATGGTCTGAACAGTGACAAATGTTCGTTATCGGTGATCGATTCGACCTCATAAATACTGCCAGCTATGAACATGATATCGCCAGCTAGCGGTTTATTTCCGGCATCAACCCATAACGTACCAACGCCTACAACCTCTTTTGAGCCGTCGGTTACAGTTACCGTACCTCTTCGATACCAGCTACTACTCATTGTGCTCTACTCCAATTAATTAGCGTGGTTGGTTTTTGATATCAGCGCTCTTTTGTTGAACGATGCTATCTGCTTGGCTCTTGTCGCCTAGCATTGTTCTAAAGGCGTTTAATGCTGTGGTTGCACGAGCGGCGTTAGCGGTAAACTCCGCATCCTCACTAAATGCGCGGTAGACAAGCCACTCAATGATTACGTTGTCGTACATCGGGTTTAGTTCGCATTTGGTTTCAGAGTCGTAATCGCTTTCAGTTATTGGCGTAGGCACTTTTGCAAATACGCACTCAATGGTTGTTCCAGAAACTACCGGAGGATACATATAAAACGTGGTTGGATTTCGGTCATCGTAAAGCCACGCTTTGGCCGTGCTAGCAAGAGGCTCTGAACGCCATTCAGGGCGATAATCATCAAGCATCTTCAAATCCACATTGCCAGAAATGGCCGCGCCGCCTTTATTTCGCAGAACATCAACAACAAAACGAGCACCTACTGGAATTGTCTGAGTTGAACCCTCAACACAAACAAAGTCCTCATTGGCCGTTAGCGCATCAGATCGAATTGCTAGGATTGCTCGAACTGCCGAGTTGAACGCATCAACCCAAAACGCTTTATCCCAACGGATCATGTTTTTATCGACAACGAGACGAGCTGCCTCATCGATCAAGTGTTTGACCGGAGTGTTATTAGCAGACATACACACCTCTAGTAGAAATTGTGCTTGCGCACTTTGTTTTTGAATGAATTGAAGTTGTCTTTGCTTAGTCGGTAAGCGCAGCGATAACCCTCTATAAATTCACGCTCGTACATCAACGCGAGATCAGGGTTAAACCAATTTGTACCAACCTGTAGTCGGAGGCGGTAAGCAGCGCCAGCCGCTAGAGCTTCGCCGTAATTTTCAACTAGGTATGAATTAAGGTTGTTCTCATCGAAATTTAGCTTTGGTTTTAGTACCGCCGTAACGGTCACCACATCAAAGTGATTCGTGAATGTGAACTCGTTGGTTACAGGATCAAAAACGTAGTCGTCATTGACGTAAAGCGGAGAACCGCAATTACTCACTACGCTGTCAATTTTTAGAATTGCTGAATCGGTAGGAATGCCAGCAACCGGAATTTGCACACCAGACACAACGGCGGTCAATTTGACCTTTGTTTTTAGGAACTCTGATTTCTCGCAAAACTCGCGGTAAGAGTCGCGCAAGGCGTCATCCATCATGATATCGACAACGCCAGCGCAACGCTGACGCACTAACCGATATAAATCAGATAGTGCGCTCATCATTAAGCCTCTGGAATACCGTGTTTAGCGTGTAGCTTGTCACGCACTGCCATGCGTAGAGCTGACGCATGTGTTTCGCCTTCTGGAACTTCCAACGCTAACGGATCAATCGGAAGCTCTTCTGCTAGGATAACGGTTTCAAGTTTCGCCTTGGTGTATTTGGAAATGTTGACGACTTCACCATCAACCATAACGAGCCAAGTGTTTGCTTTCTCTTCTTCAGCTTTTAGTTGCGCCGCTCGTTCCGCTAGTTGCTGACGCTTTTGCTCTTCAGCTTGTAGGCTCTCGATAAGAGACTGAGCACTTTCAGGAGTAGCAAAACAAGATTTGATTTGCAGTAATCGGTGCGCCACTTGTTCCGGTACGCTGGTTGGTTCGCCACGGTTAAAGTAGTAGTCACGGCCAAGCGTGTTTACTTTTTTAATTGGCTTTTCACCGATCCAAACAATTTTCTTTTCTGCTGTCATAGTCAATACCCTTATGTGTATTCGATGTGTTGAGCTGCGGCCATTGCCACGGAGCATATAAAAAAGGCCAGCCAATTATCTGACTGGCCTGTTTTTCAACAGAGTGGACTATCTTAGATAGTGCCGACTGAAGTGGTGTAAATCGCTAGACGGATCTTGTCTGCTGGAACTGCGGCACCTGCGAAAGTAAGAACTAGACACTTATCTTTTTCAGCAACATCTTCTGACGGGAAGTAACCAGCCGCATCCGAAGACAATACGCCAGCCGGAACCGCCGTAGCCGTACCGATCACATCTTCTAACTTGGTGCCAACTTGAGGCTCGTGAATACCATCACATAACAAGGCTTCGTTCAGAGTAGCCTTAGCAGTTAAGCTTGCTACTGCTTCGCCGTTGGTAAGGATCTTCACTTCCACCAGCTTCACGCCAGCCTCTAGGCTTGCCGCGATAACTGAATCATTGATTTCTGCCGCCGGAACTTCAGCAAACATCACTGAAAGGTTACCGTGAGTACCGTTGTAGACGTTTTGCTTAACGGCTGGTGATACTTTAACTGCCATTGCAATTCTCCTTTGATTCCGATGAATAAAGGCTGGCTAGATAGCCAGCCAGTCACTTATTACTTAGATAAACCGCCAACGGCTGTATCTAGCACCATTACGCCGTAGTCATTGATTCGGCCATTCTTCTCTTGGAAGCGAACTTTCTTAACGCCGCTCATCCAAGCGATAGACGTTTCACGACCGTTGCCGTGGTCAACCTTCTCGGTGTGCATAGAGAACTGAGCACCGCTTGAAGATTTACCGTAAGCCACTGCTAGCGCTTGGCCGCCAAGTAGGATTGCGCGGTCAATTACGGTAGCTGCTGTAGCTTCAGTTTCAGTGCCGTTGCCGCTTGCTGCGCCAACTTTCACTTTAGAGCCAGCATTGAAACGTACTGGTTTGCGGTATTGACGAACCAAGATGTTGCGCCACATTAGGCGGTCACCTTGGAATAGTGGATGCTTAAAGCCTTGCGAACGGTTAACCGCATTCGCGATCAGCTCTTGCACTTTGCCAGCCCCTTGAACGTCAGCCCATAGGTCGGCCCATTGGCGCGGAGTAACAAATAGAACGTAGAAAGGTGATTCACCGTAAAGCTCATCAGCTTCGAAGCGGATAGGCTTGATTGGATGTGCCATTTCTTCTAGGTAAAGCGCAATTTCATCGATCTTCGCTAGGGTTAGCGTGTCGGCTGCCACGATATCTGCAATACCCGTTGCGTCACCACCGAAGAAGTGGCGATCCGCTGTAGGAGCGGTAACAGGGTTAACCATGATTTCACCAAACATTGGATGATCCGCAGTTGGAACAATCATGTCGGAAGGCATGAAGTCACCACGCGCACCAGCTAGGTGATACGTTGCGATTTCATCTTGCAGATCGTTGAAGTAGTTACCAAGCATTGTACGAGCTACTTGAAGTAGGTTTTGCTTGGTGCGTTGTTGAGCCATCTTACCGCCTGAATCGACGTTATGACGGCCTTGGTTAATGACTAATTCAAACTCAACTTTTGATAGAGACTCGCCACGACCTTCGATTTTTTTATCGCCCATCGTTGGCATACCGCCCAAGTTGTGGAACAAATCCATTTCAACTGTGTCACCAGCCTGTTTTGTAAGGTCGGTGATCATTACAACTGGCGCACCAGCTTCAGTTTGAGTTTTGTTTCGGTTGCGGTCTGCTGGCACTGCCTTTGGAGCTTTACCAGTTAGCATGTTTACAAAAGTGTTTTGGCGGCGCGTATGAGTAAACAGCGCGGCACCAAACGCTTTAGCAGCTTGAGCTTTAGTGATAGTAGTCATTATGAAATCCTCGACTAATCTAGAGCTATCACCGCTTGAGCTAGGAACTCTTCAACCTTCTCTGGCGACATATTGGCAAGTGATTGCTCAAGCGCTAGTGCGTCTTGATTCAACAATGCCTGATTAGCTGCCGCCGTAGTGTCCAGTGAAGAACCACCTAGACTAGACGGTGAATTAGGTACAACGGTTTGTTTTTCTGCCGTTTGTTGAGGTTGCTGCTGGCCTTGCTCGGCTTGTTTCTGTGCCTTTTCAGCATCAATTGACGCTTGAACCGGATCACCGAAAGCGGCCTTCACTCGGCGTTGCACTTCTGCAAAGCGTTCTTTTAGTGGCATGGCTTGGAACGCTGGATCATTCTTGAGCTTGTTGTCGATAACTAGGGCCATATCCCAACGGTCACAGTCACTCGATTCCCAAGTGCGAAGTTCTGTTAGTTCGTCAGCGTTTAGCGCGTTAGTAACTTCGTTAACTCCGTCATTGGCTTCTTGTTGAGTGGTCGCAGCCTTACTTTGAAAACGCTTAACTAGCGCCGTTAGTAAATTTGCCGCCGTTTCTGGTAACTCATCACGCAGCGCATTGATCGCATTTTCATCGTTCAGCAATTCTTCAGGTAGCTTTTCAGGCGTAATGCCAGCTTCTTCTAATTGCTTGGTGTATAGCTGTAGTTTTTCCTTGGCGGTTGTAGCTTCACTTAACTGTTGCTCTAGCTCCTGCATACGGCTTGACGCTTCGCTCGCCTGATTGCGAGCCTTTTCTAGAACTGCATAAGGAATCGTATGTTTACCGTCCTTACTTGCTACCGCTGCATTGTCTGGATCAACTTCAATGTAGAGCTTGCCGTCAATCTCTCGAACCCCAATGCTATCTTTGGCCGCATTCGTTTTAGGCTCTTGGCCCTGTTCTGATTTATCTAGGTTGGCGTCACCTTTTGGCTGAGTAGTGTCAATAACACTTGGTAGTGCCTCATCTTCCTCGCCTACGCCCATTTCGTTATCAGTCGAATGGTTGTCTTGGTCATTTTCACCGCTGAGAACGCCCAAATCGTCATCTAGGTCAATTTCATCTAGCAGTGCGTCAATGTCTTCGACGTTGCCAGTTAATAGTGCTTGGTCAAGTTCTATAGTCATAATCCCCTCATGTGCGCTTATCGCTGCGCTTGCGTTTGGTTTGTGCTTATCGCCGCACTTGCGAACAAGAAAGCCAGCTAACGCAATCGCGCTAACTGGCTTTTTTATGTTCTCGTGTTGCGTTAGTTTTTCGCCGCACACTCAATTTGCTGATAAATGTACCACAAATTTACGAATGCAAACTAAAAATTAACGTTCGATAATTACCTAGACGTAACGAGTCTCACCTGATTTAGTAAACAACAGGATTACATTCTCTGATGCATCTTCTGGTAAGTTGAACACATCCAAGTGCAACCAGCTCACACCTTCTTCCATTCTCGTTAGATAAGGGAATCGGTCTTTGTGTTTGATAATCAAATCACGCAACTCTTGAGCCGTGTAATGATTACTAATCAAATCAACAGCTTGCCCTCTGCCATGCGCAGAGAATGGAGTGAAATGTTTGTCACTCGCAAGTCGCAGACCTGAGTAACCACGAGATCCACCAGCTTTCCAGTTGTTACAGATAAGCGCCGCTTTCTTCGGATCGATTTCACTAAGCAGCGTTCGCAGCTCATCAATGGTGATCAGCAATCGAGCATCCATACCAAGCATGGCCTTTTCACCACGCGCCTGATAAGCAGCTTTGCTCACAAGTTCCCAAGTCTTAAACCATTTAGGTCGATAGCTTCTTAGTCGTTTGTCATACATGGCTTTTCTCTCCAAACAATTACGTCTTATGCACTCATCTTTCTGTAAGCTTCTAGCTTGTAGATCTCTTCGAATGTGTTGTTAAAACTCACTTGTCGGCCAATCTGGTCACGCCAGTTTTCAGGGTCGATACAAGTTGCTGGTTTACCAACAACAACAAAGCCGCCTTTCATCTTGATGCCGCAATACATGAATTTATTACCTGCAAGCGTGACGGTTTGAAAATCAATCTCTTCAATTCGATCAACAATGTCTTGAGGCTTTACACGTTTGCCAGTGCAACCTAGCTCTTCCATCATTTCTTGAATTTCAGTATTCGGCTTAAACTCGGCTGGTAATTTCATTTACTTACTTCCCCCACTTCATAAACTTCATTGGTTGCTTTGTTCGACCTAAGCCCTGCATCATCGTTGAGCCTAGCCAAAACACGATAGCCGTTGAGAACGCGCCCATTACCTGACCTGCGATCATGATAATTAGTTGCTCGTATGATTTTGGAACCGTCCACCAAAACAATGAGCAAAACATACCTGACACCATGACACACAAGATCAGAGTTAACGCTGAAGGCATCCAGTGATCGCCGTGTGCGTCTCTCGCGTCTTGTGTGTCTGTTAGCTGCATAGATAACTGGTTAAGCGCCATTTCTTGCAACTTAACTGCGTGTTGATTCTGAAACTCAATAATCTTTGTTAGAGCTTCAGGGTTTTCTATCAGCTCTTTGATAACGGCGTCCGGTGTATCTTTGACACCAAGAACGCCAGCGATCAGAGTACCTATTGTTTTACCAGTGGCACCGCCAAGTAATGAACCAACCAAAGGGGCGGATTCGCCCACAATGTTTTTAACTTGTTCCCACACTTCTAGTTACCTCTTACATTTAGATTTGAAGGTTTAGCAATTGCTGGTCGATGTTCGCTAATATTGCATTAACTGTGCTATCTGCTTGTGCTTTGACTTCTGCGACCTCCTGTAAAACTTTCGCAGTTTCGGCCTCAACCTTGTTGTCTTTAACGTCTTGGCTTTCTGCATCACGTTGTAGTTTGGCAATCTTGGCCTGTAGTTCTTCAACCTTGGCCGCTCCTAAAGCAACCTCGTTTTGTAGCTGCTGCATTTGAATTTCAGCCATTTCTTGCTGCTTGCGTTGTTCTTCCTGCATAGCTGCTTGTTCTTCTGGCGTCATATCTTCCGGCGCTTTTGGAATGTTTAGAGTTTGTCTGATACGGTTCAGGATCTCTTGCTTGTTAGGTACATCCATTAACTCGACAACCATATCTAGCGTTGCCATTTGAATTTGTGGTGGCAACTGAGCAACTAGCGCGGTTAGTTGTTGAGCCATTTGAGCGCGGAATGTGGCAGTTTGCTGGATTGGAGCTTGAGCAATATGACCTTTCCAACGCTTAACGTCGTTGGTCACTGTGCCGTCGTCATTGGTCACGTTTAGGTGAATGACTTTTCGCTTATGAGCGTCTTGCTTGTTGATAGTTACAGCGATATTGCTTTGCTTCGCTAGGTCTTCGATTAGATAGGCCATTAACAGATCAGCTACTCGTGTTCTCGAATAGTGATAGTTGTCATTGATCTCTGCTAGCGTAGTCGCGCCTTGTTCCACTAGCGAGTTAATAGCCACTCCGCTGGTGGCTGAAGAGTCTTGGCCCAACATTGCATTGTAGATACCAGCAACGTCTTGGATTTGCTTCATTGAGTCCTGCATAACAGTAAACTGCTGACTCGCAATATTGAAATCTTGCTGAATCTGGATAGCTTCACTGATTGATTTCTTGTTCTTGCGATCAGGGTTTAACTCAATGTAACCATCTGCACGTTCGACCTCTTCGAGCAAGTCTTCGCGGCTCATATTGGTTGCGTCTTGGTCTGCAATGACACGTTTAGCTTGTAGCAGCCACGTAAGCTTCATACGACGATAGTTGATCTCATCTTGAGCACTAATCATTCGGCTTACAACACCATAAGGTTGGCCGGATTTATCCATTCGATAACCGAAGAACGGAACAATTGGAAAGTATCCGATCGGTGCAACTGATTTACGATCAATGATTCTATGAATACCAACAAACCACGCTTCGCGTACTGCTGACCATGTAGCAATTCGTGGTTTAAATGTACCCATTTTTACGCCAACGGCTTGAGCGATATTATTTGGATTGTATTCAACTGTTCGGCCATTCTTTAGGTCGATGACATAACCGCGTCTAAATGTACGGTAGTAGATAACCTGTAAGCAGATACGGCCACGCGCCTGATCTAACCATTCAGACGTATTTCGATCCCAACTCTCAAATTCATGGTAAGCAGCAAGCAAATCTTGGTCTTGCTCTTCGTAGCTTTCAAGGTTTGCAAAGTCTTCCCAATTATTCATTGCTTGGCGAATGATTTCGGCGTGTTCAGGGAAATGAGCAATAGCCTCGTCAACGTCTACCCAACGTTTACGCAGCAACCATCGAGCATCAGACAAGTCGGCCTCTTGAGCGTTCCAGTCCCACCACATTTCCTGACGGCGAACTGGCTTGATGTTGTAGCCACCACCATAGAAAGGATCGTCATTTCTGGTAACTTCTACCCAACCAATACCAGCTTTAATTTGTGAAGCGTAAGCGTCGGCATTAGCGCGATCAGCTCGTGCAAGTCGCCACGCATCTTTAAACTTCTCCTGAAGTGCATCGCGTAGCTCTTCGCCGTCATCGTCATCGGCTGTAAGTACAAGATCAGTTCGTGTTCTTGCTTCCATACCTAAAACGGCGTCAATAGCTGGCGCTATTAGGTTATTGATAATGATCGGTTGTCCACGTTCTTCGTAGACTTGTTTTACTTCCGGCGCTAGTTGGTTGCCGTCGTAGTAATCACAACACTTTTGCGCTGGGTCGCGCCAGTTTGGTTGTGCTTCCACGTTTGAGACTAATCGGCGTAATTGAGCAAGGTTAAAGCCCTTGCCGTCATGCTCCGCATGGTCTTCATTCCAAGCCATAAATTCTCCCCTCACTTAGTACGCCAATCGCTTGAGCGCTTGGTGCGTGGCTGTAACTTGGTCATGGTTCTAGGCATTCGAACAACCATTTCTAGCGCAATCGCATAGCTCATCACTTGGTCATCAAATGCGCCTTCAATTGCGTTCATGCTTCCTTTGGAGTCATAAACGTAGGTATTCAGCTCTGTAACTGTCCCGATCCATCGAATGCCCGACGTATTATTGCGCAATTGCTCATTTAAGTTTGAAATAATTATCGGCTTGGATTTACGAGTGGTAAGCCAGCCTAATCGTCCTGTTTCTTCGTCCTCGTCTTCCTTGTCGTGGTGTTCTTCTTGGTAGATTCTGGATATTGGATAGATATCGCGTAGAACGTTTAAAACGGCGTGGCCGTGGTTGTTTCGTTCTGGCGCAGCGTAGGCCGCTCTGCCGTTTTTACCTGCGTACATCTTTCCAATGATTGCGATAATCTTTGCAAACTGGTCTGTGTCGATATGACCAAACCAATGAGCAACTTGATTGCCAGTTTCGTCCAGCACATCAATTGAACCTCTGTCCCCATGCTCCAGACCTTCCGCAACGTCAGCGCCAAGGGCGTAATCCTTTTCTGGATCAGGCAATTCCCAAATAAGCAAATAGCCCTGTAATCCGTTCTGCATGTTCTCGCTTTTACCTTCACGGTTTACGCTATCTCGAACATCAAACATTGCACCTGTCTCTGGATTAACGTCATAGACAAGCAACGGTTTGGTACAAGCTGACTCCGCAGCCATACAGGAAGGAGCGCTAAATACACGACGGCCTGACGTTAAGAACGCCTCTTGTGGTGTACTTGGATACTCTTGTTTTGTGTACTCTTCGTAGTGGTTATAGGTTTCGACATACCACTGCTTTTGCTCATCCGTTAACGGTCTACCCAAGTGACGGATCACGAATGGCTCAATCGACTTAAAGTATTCAATAAAGTATTTGGATAGCTTCAATCCGCCTAATGGCAATGGTGAGTAATATCTAGGATGAGTGAACCAAGGAATGAATCTAAAGTGGAAATCTTTAGCACCTAACTTCACTCCGCTATGTGCTCGTTCCTCGGCTTTCTTACACAACTCAAAAAAGAGTCCTGCCGCGCCTTCTGCCGTCGATTCAATAAAGAGTTTGCAACCTTCGTGAACAGTAGGCATCGAACCTGTTTGGATCTCTTTGGCCTTTTGTGGGTAACCTGCACAAATACGGCCCAACTCTGAAATATGTAGAAACTGCAACGTACCGGAACGGAATGACGTTGCAACACGGATTCGTGAACCATTAGAAAAACTGAGTCGGCCACCGTTAGCGCCACCAGCTCGTTGAACTACACGAATGCGAGAGCGCAAGTAATTAGGCAAATTGTTATATGGAAAGACAACCTTTGTCTGGAAGATAGCGCCAGCACTCTCCAAATCTTGCGCGATAATACCTGCGGCATAGTTCTTATTGAATAAACACGAGTCCAGCGCGTACAAGTCGATAAAGGTACTAAAGCCCAACTGACGCGCTTTAAGAATCAATTCAAAGGTATGGGCTGTTTCAAATAGATCTCTCTGAGCGTCACGCATTCGAAACGTGACAACGCGACCTTTATCATTCTCTATCTTGTAAAGGTTGTTTAAGCGCCATTCCTTACAGGTCATATAGTTCCTGAAGTAACGGCGCTTCTCTGGCCGTGAAAGCGCTTTGAATTGCTGATCGGTAAGCGCTGGCATAACTAGGTTTATGCCACGGCCATTAATAGAATCCTTATACGGCTGAATACCATCATTCATCATCGTTCAACACTCCACCTTTATCTTTGAAGCGCTGAATGATTTCATCGTCATCCAAATCTTGAACTTCATCTAGCAACATACCTAGATCATCATCGTCGCCTAGACCTTCACGTTGTTTCTGGTCGAGATCATGACGAGCAAGCGCAGCTTGAGCCTTAGCCTTGTCAGTATTCGCTTCGGCCAACGCAATGCCTTTGCGTTTAAGGTTGGTATCAACTTCGACTTGTGTGGTTTGAGCGATAACCTTGCTTATTGCTCGATTGGTTAATCGACGGTTCGCCATTTGGCCCTCTAAATACTCAAGCTTTCCGGTGTGGTGGCAAACCATGCCAAAACTCGACTCGATTCGTTTCTCAAGTCGGTCAATAAACTCCTGCTCTAGTTCTGTAGGTTTATCGCCACGTTCTTCCAGCTCTTTGAGGAAGTCAGCTAATTCATCTTTGTATTGCGTGTAGCACTCAAGCGCCTGAAGAGCGGCAAGCTTATGCACTTCTAACTTAAATTCGTCATCGACTTGATGAGAGTATTTAACTAGGTTGCCAAATGCTTTAGTCATCAAGCCATGCACGAAAGCGTTGCTATTTCCCTTTGGAGCGCCAGCGCCAGTTCGACGGCCACCGTGTCCATTTTTGGCACTTGATTGATTCGCGGTTTTCTTGCGTTTGATTTTGGTTTTGGGCGGTGTGATCCCTTTGGGTTGTAATTTTTCGCCCTGAACTTCTTCGTTGTTCGCGTTCTGTTCGCTTGGTTTGTTCTCTTTTCTCTGTAACAGTTTGTTATTTAAGTATTTTATTGCTGTGGAGTAGACTAAACCATTGCGAACACAAAACGTCTTAACGTCAACGCCAGTTTCTTCGTATTCGCTAAGGTATTGTTTTTTAATGCGTTCCCAATTAATTCTCGCCACTTCTCTAACTCCGAGTGTTCAATTGCGCCAACATATTATCACTGTTCAGTGTTCATTGTTTTCGTTCGATGATAAAAGGCACGTTCTAACCAGCCTCTAAGCTGGCCTAAGTTGTCCGATGCAATCTCAATAACAATCCAGCCTAAAAGCTGCGCTTCGTTCATCTTCTCTCTGTCGTTTGCAAAGCCAACGCCGCGAGTATGACGCCCATTTGAATGAGTACCGCCGTGAACCTCCAAGGCAATCTTTAAGTCGGGCCAAGCGTAATCCATTCGCCATTTGCGAGTTGGATGAAATAGAACTTCAGTTTGATATGGTGGCAAGCCGATAAGGTTGCGCTGAACACGCGCATGTAGCTTCTGGTAAGCCTTGCTAATGTCCCTTTGCTGTTTGGTCGGTGTTTTGGCTTGGCTTTCGATAAAAGCCTTTCCTAAGTGTCTGACGGGGATATAAACGGCCATACCTGTTCTCACCTGTGAACTTTATGACACAAATGATAACAAAAAAGCCAGCTTTAAAGCTGGCTTGTTTAGTTTAAATATGCGTTCGAGGATTATTTTTTATCTTTAAATACGCCGCGTTTACGAGCGATGAATACACCCATAAAAAGAATGGCAAAGTATTCCACGATTATTAAGATGCAATTGAACATTTCTTGAGTTATTACTTCAGCGTTCATGCTAACAACCTCCCGAACAAACAATTACTCTACATCTACATGGTTCATGTGGAACTCAATCAGATATTCCTCATCTTCTTGGTAGAACTGCAAAGAGTAGTCTGAGCGTTCGATACATTTGAATTTGCTGTTCTCTTCCATATCCGGCGCGTAAAAGTCGTATTTCTTGTTTAGGAATGCTTTGACTCTTTCTTTACTAGAGAAGTAATTAGTATGCGTTGATAGCGGCTCACCTCGCTTAGTAGAAACGCGCACCACTTCATAGATAGTAATGCCTTGGCGGTATTCTGGACGCTCACACTCAAACACTTCTAGGCGGTTTTGCTTCCAAGCAAGGGCTTTGATTGCGTTACCCTTAACGGCTTCCAATGCTTCACGCGCTTCGTTCTCTGAATCCCAAGAACCACACCAGCAGTAAGCAATGTCTAAGCAATCTTGTTGGATTGGTGACGCTTCGTTGTAGAAGTTACAAACGGCCTTTGCAGTTGCCTCAACGCCAGATTTAGAAAGATTCATTAGTAGATTGCCTGTTTGCGCCACCAGCTCTTTAAGATCAGCAATAGCAGCAGTAGCAAGTTTGATTTGTTTTTCTTTTAAGTTGGTCATTTTGGTCATCCTCGTGTCGAAAGGTGCAATTTTGTTTGCATGTAAAATATAGCTCCGTTGTTTTCGTTTGTAAACAAAAAGACACGAACGAAAATAAAATATTTTTTGAGGATGATCAAAAAAGGCCGCTATTGCGACCTTTAGGCATAAAAAAACCGCCTCGAAAGGCGGCTTTTAATCATCAGTTTTATAAGAACCGGATGCAGTAGTCCACTAGGGTTTTCTGCAAATCTTGCTTATCACTAATCAAAACCATGGCGTAAACCGTATCTGTCGCATCGTCGTATTGATAGATAAGTTTGAACCCATCAAAACTAAACTGACGAAAGTGATACACTCCAAGCTGAGTTAGCTCATAACAAGCCGGATATATGGCCGGATTGCTCTCAACGTTCTGCTCGAACGTCTCAATCAAAGTTTCAATTCTCTCTACTACGCTAGTGGAATCATTCCATTGTGAGTAGTAGTCAATACGTTCTTCTGCTGTGTTAGCGAACGTTTCCGTATAAACAACATTGGCCATCTTATGGTCACCTTATGATTTCTTGGCGGCCAACCTCTCCTTAAACGAACTCGATGACATTGTGCGACCTTGGGCTACGTCCTTGCTACTGATAGTAACAAGCTTCATCAAGGCTACTGCTTGATCGCGCTTTAGTCGTTCTTCGTATGATTCCACCACATAAATCGGCTTGCCGTTTTGTGTGATCGTCATCGCTTCATCCAGTGGGAGATCGGCTGCATTTTTCTTTAAGTAGCTTACCGTCTCAGTGCGCATGGTTCTTCCTTCGGTATAAGGGCGAGTAAACCAGCTAAATTTAAAAATTAGTCTGGGGTCATTTGTTTGCGTTACTAACTATACACCAAAACCGAGATTAGTCCAAATTTAAACTAAATTTAGTTTACGCCCAACTCAAATTGTTCGATTAAGCGCTCTTTATGCTTATTAACCATAAAAATGACTACTTGAAAGTGTGTTGTAGGCAAAAAAAACACCGCCACAATGGACGGTGCTTTCAGTCATTTAACGTTTCGCTGGATTAGCTAATCTTCAAGGCTGCTCTTAGCTTGGAGAATGCTCGATCTCGCTGACCACTAAAATCAGCATATCCGACGGTCACTCTTGGAGTGTCGAAGTCTAGGGTGTTAATGTGAATTACGCACTTTTTAGTTCTACCAAATGGAATATCCTCTAGCTCAATGCTAGAAACGTCATCGTAATTAAAAACCTTTCCATGCTTTTTCGTTCCAGCAAATATTTTTTTGCTGGTGTTATCGATCACTAGACCATTATCAGCATACAGCGACACATATTCTGGATTAACACCTAAGCTAGCAGCGCGCTTTTTAAGGCGTGAATCCTCGTACTTTCCCAAATACCAGAGTGTTCCAATTGTGGTAATGATTGACGTAATGATAGCGCCCCAATAATTGAAATCGCCATCACTAGGGATGATATGACCTCCAGCCTGAAATGAATAATAAGCCACCACTGGCGCTATAACGAATAACGTTATGATGAATTTTATGAAAAACATTCGATTCTTACTCTTTGTTATTTAGAATTTTTATTGGCAATTGCCGCCCGAAATAGTATGCATTTATTTGCCGTCAATCAAGAAACTAATGTTACCTATCAATGCTCTTTCAAATAATTTGAGCCATATATGAAAGCACCGTCATGATTGACGGTGTTCTCTTATATGTTTACCCAAGTAACTGCCCCGTTCTTATGCTGGTACGGAACTGGCTCGATTCTATGTGCATTCTCAAGTACCCATGGATTGCACCACTTGAGTAGTTCCGGCATGGCGGCATAATCTACCTTGTGCTTATCGTAGGCCGCAATCAATTTGTCTTTTGACAATGGCCTTAGTGAGTCAGTTAAGTTCGCTAGGCCAACTATCAAGCCAGTGCCCTGTTCTATCAGGGCAATGGTGCCTCGAATGTTGGTACGTCGTGAACGCATTTCCCAAACCTTCAAGCCATCGAGAATCAAATTGATCCAAGGCCGTTTTATGATGAGTCCTTTACTCACCTCAACGCCGTTAATCAGCATGTTTCTCGCCTTCTTTCACAATCGAAGTGACAGCCGCACGAATACCTGTCTCTAGTGTTGCGTGATAAGTTTCTGCCAGCTTGTGAGCAACTAAAGAGGCCATGATTTCGTCGGAGCTTCCATCCACTTCAATACTTGCCATAACTGGCACACAAATAGAGTCAGTTGAGCAAACAACGCCTGTTTGGTTTGGCACCTGTTTAATTTCGATAATGATTTTAGCCATTGCCGTTACTCCTTTATTGCTCGTCGTCACCGATAAGTTTGAATCGTTTTAGTTCTGGATAAAAAGCTTCTGGTTCGTTGGTGATTGCACATAGCTCAACATGTTTCGCTTCTAGTCCCGTTTTACGTTCGAACGCCTCACGAATTAAAGTTAGCAAATCCATTTCATCCAATTGGACAACGCCGTGAACCTCATTGTTTGCAACTGTTGCGTCTTTCCAAACAATGAAAAGAAGATCGTTAAGTGTCATGGAGAACTCCTTTATTTAGATTCTGTTCAATAATGAAATACATGGCCGGAGCCGGTATGTGATATTTAGATTTAGTTGCAAGTGTCTGTAGTTAACTGCCAAAGGCCGTCATATTTAACCAATCCCTGCTTTCTTAACCGCTGCAATGACGAACTGATTTGCTTAACAGTAAACTCAAGTTCGCTTTGCTTTAGGAACGCCACAATGTGGGCCGATTGGGATTTGCCGCTTTCCAGTGCGTACATGGTGTAGTAATCAATGCACTGTCTTGGGTCTAAAATTAATCGTCTTGCCATGGATTACTGCCTGTTGTGGCTTACTCAAGCCGCCAGTGGCGGCGGCTTGTCTTAGGGTTTCAATGCGTTGTGAAGCGCTTCGCGGCTCTTGTGGAAACACGCACCGCCTATCAGCTTCATTGCTTTGCTTGTGTTCGTTGAGAAAAACACATCTATCTGATCGAGTTGGCTACTAGGTAAGTACGCTTGCCGTTGAGTCCACTCTTTGAAAGCATCCACCAGCGCATTTAACTCGTCTGGTGTCAGCGTTCTCATTTCTTTTTGCCCTTTTTGCGTTTCTTCTGTTGGTTCAACTTAACCATTTGCTGCACTTCAGGGCTGTCTACCGTGTACCACTGGCGGCGGCCATTAACGATCTTCGGTTTCAAAGGCGTTTTTGGTGGCTCCGGCTTGCGTTCCGGTTTTTGATCCGGTTCGCTTGGCTGGCGACTTTCCGCTTTCGGCGTCTTGTCTCGAAATAAAGCGCCACCAATTGCGGCGAATACTTTGCCGAAAAAACCTTTTTTCATGCTGTCTCCTTGAATGGTTTTTTAATTAGTGAATCTCTAAACAATTTGATTAAGTTGATTAACTCGTTTGGCGTTTGAGGCTTCTCAACACCAATTAGATTGAGTAGTTGCTGGTAATACTTACTTTGGCCCCGTTTTAGGTGAACAAGCGCCGCTTCCATCGTCACTTTGATATTGTTCGACTCGATCACCGATAAGCGAGAAACAACGTGGTCACAGTCAGAAATGAATCGAGTTATTTCATCAACAATTTGAGCCTTTAGCTTTTCTGCGTCGTCGTTCTTTGGCTGTACTTCATTACGAAATAGGCTAAAAACTTGCTTCTCATCAGTAGACTGGCGGCGTTGGTGCGATTCAACCATTGATAGAAGTTGCTCTGTCACGTTGTACGCTTCAGTTATCCGGTCTATTTCGTGCTGTAGAACTTGGATTACTGCGTTAACCTCGTTCTGCTTTAGCGGATCAATCGAGTGACGAATAGTGTTGCAAGTCTTAACCCATGCAGCAGATGAAACGTGTAGCTGAGATAGCTCGATAGTTCTTGCGAACACCGATGACTTTGACCTACCGCGCATAGCTTCAAATGTGCGGATCATTTCCATAAAGTCTTGCTTATCTCGTGTTAGGTTTTTAATGAGCTTGTTGTACTGACACTTAACTAAATCATTCATAGAACACACAACCTTATTGCTTGTTACCTTTGTGAAAGATGATTTCTTTAATGAAACTTATCGCTTGCTCTGGCGAGTCAAACAGGAACGGGCCGCTGTTATCTCCTAGCCATATCCATTTGTTTTCGGTCAATTCGCCCTTACACATCACTCGATGGGTTTTTGTCGGCTTTCCTTTGCTAAAAACGAAGTCCCAAAATAATGAATATTTAAAAGTGAGTCCTTCAATATCTGCGGCAATCTTCGCGTTTTCGCGCATCTTGGCACTTAACATCATGCCCTCCTTAGTGAATGCGAGTTTCTTGTTTCGCTTTCTCTAGATGGCGCAATGCTTCGCTCCAAGTGGCTGAGTTGCGTGCCTTAATAACCGCAACCTTAGCGCGTTGGGCGTTTGGAAGTTCAGAAATCAGATCGGTTATCTGATCACATGCCAGGTTAAACTCGTGAGTTTTGTATAACGAAAAGCTCAATAGCTCCGCATCTTCAAAATCACTAATTAGGTCGGTGATCCGCTTGTTCGCGGCTTGAATGGTTTGTTGGTTCATGGTCTGGTTCCCTTGTGTTACTTAAACAAATGGCCGCACATGATTGCTGTCAGAATCATTCGACGCGATGCAGCGTTAACGCCGTGGTCTATCATCACTTTCGAATGGTTTGTGAGTACGTGGTCTAAAACGTTCTTCACAAATAGCTCTTGCATTTGCAGCCTTTGCCGAGTTGCTTTTTTGGCTTTCTCTTTTGCTTTGGTTTCGTAGTGATTGACGTAAACACTCAACACTACGTAAAGAACAACTGTTTGCGGCACAGATAGGTATCCGTTGCAATTAAGTATCCACTCGATGATACTTGTTGCCGTCATTGTTCAAAATTCGCCTCGTTCGCTTTCTCCCATTCGTTAACGATGAAATTAAGAGTCTGATTAAGCTCATCGTCACCGTTAACTTGCCATGCACTAACTTGCGTCGTTAATGCCGCTAACCCTTTTTGAGAGAGTCGAGTACCTTCTGGCAAATCCAAGTCGTTAAACTTAACCAACTTAATGATCTTTTGTGGTTGAGCACCTTCACTAACCCACACGCCATAAGGCTTAGTAGTGATTGCCTCTAAGCGTTTTAGCATCTTGAAAGTGAGCATTGTTAGCCCTCAATAGTCCGTCTTGTTTGAGATAAAAATATAAACTCGTAATTCTCGTTTGTAAACAAAAATTATCGCTCGAAAACACAATTTCTACTAAAGCATAAAAAAGCCCCCATATTTGGAGGCTGATATCACTATCGTTCCAACATGGAAAGTTTGTTTTCGATATCTTTGGCAATGACTTGCAGCTTGCTAGAAAGCCGTGATCGAATGATGCACATAAGAATCTGCTTATCTTTTTTGTACCAAGTGTAAAGCGTATTACGGCCTCGCCCCGACTCGTCCTCAAGGTCGGCAACTGTTAAACCAAACTGCTTTAAATACTCTGCTAGATCGTATCCCATAGGCTCACACCGTCTTTAGATGCTCATTACACTCTTTAATAACGTCCACCAGCTTATCTATCGTTAAAGAGCTGGCCGAACGCCCCTCAAATTCAGCAAATAACTCATGCAATACCATGCACTTTGTTTGCTGCTTTAGAAACTTTGCTTCGTCTAGCATTCGGGTAAGGCGCTTGATTGCCTCTGCTTTGCGAATAACTAACTGAACCGCGCTTAACTTAGGCGCACTCAAATAACCGATCACGGCACCTAAATCGCGCTCTAATTGCTTAATCTCGCTCACGCTCATCGGTTTTTGCCTCTTCTTCGATATATTCCGAAACAGTCTCGTTAAAGAACACCGTGAAATCCGCACGAAAATCACTAGGAACGTCGCAACCAAGCTCCATAACGTATTCGCAAGCTTCCGAGAACTTAGGACAATCTGGATACATCAGAATGATTTTAGCCAGTTCAAAACACGTAATTTCTGCGTTTTTTTGACTGACGGCATGATTAACAAGCGATTGCCAAGCAATGTGATTCATCACTGAGTAATTGCAAAACTGCGGCTTAGTTTGAATGGCCGCTTTAACTAGAGTCGGCAACGTTCCGGTGCGCTCTGCAATTACATTCGCCAGAATGGTTTTCATTGATTCGCAATTTAAGTCAAACCATAGAGCATCAAGTTCCGCTTGGTCGCTGTAGGCTAGTTGGACGTAAGCGCTTGCAAATTCTGGATTATCAAAACCAAGTACGTCTTGGAAAACAATGGTCGCTGCGTCAATGGTATTCACTACTTTCTCCTTAGCTGTCTTGCTTACTAACTTCGCCTAGTTCGGCCTCTTCCGGTGTAACTGCGTCGATAACAGTTATCTGGCCGGACTCTTCAAGCAACTTGCTTAGTCGGGCCACTTCTTCTTGTAGTTCTTTGATTTGGCTTTCTTGTTGCTTGGTTCTGAGTAGGTAGTAATTCGAGTTAGCAATACCAAAAGAAATGTTTTCCATAACGATGTTCGATACATCCTCATGGTCATGTAGAAGAGCCAAGGCTTTAGCCGCTGCTAAGGAACAAAGCTCACTAACGCTAACAGGTTGCAGCGTGTTGGCTTCCATCTGTTTCAGTAGTGATCTTGATTTCGAAAGAATCCCCTCGGCTAGTAGCTGTTCTTGCGTTGACAGTACAATCTCGCGTGTCATAGCTGGATATTTCCTCGTTGTTCTCGTAGATAGTGACAGACTTGTACGAACCGACTAGCTTGGCTAGCCGGATCATAAACTCATCAAGGTTTAAGCGTTTCGCATCAGTGAATACGATTTGACGGGCTTGAAGTAATTCGGATCTTTTCTGCTCCGTCGTCTTTTGATTCGTCGCTTTCATTGTGGTGTTCAGAATCCTTGCATTGGCAATCTTCACAATCGCACTCTGTAAGTTTCACGCTGCTCAAATCCACACCTGCCATCTTTGCAAGAGCAATAGCTGTTACCTTTGGAAGAAGTTGAGGCATAAGCTCTTTGATCACCTCGTTCAAAGCACAACCGATGTGATCAGCGAGATTATTGTTAACCGTAGGAAACTGTTCGTGTTTAATGCCTAGACCTACTCTTTCATCATCCTGAATCTCTGGATTAATGGTTAAGGCGATTTTAAAACCGTCCCTTTGCACAAACTCTTCAAGAAAGTTCATTAGTTCTGGTCGTGTTTTGCTGTTTAGCACTTTTTGGTCGGTCATTTGTTCATACCTATTTGTTGAATTAGCCACAAAGGGCTTAGAAGAAAGCCGCTCGTCATAAGCAGCGTTCCAATCAAAAAAATTATGGTCGATGTCTTATTTGTTAGCTTTCGATTCATATAATCATAGAACGACAACACCGAAATCATAAAAAGAGCGTGACCAACAGAGAAGATCACGAATCCAAACAAAACAACAATCAAGCCTATTTTCCCCTGTGTTTTGTCTGGCAATACCTTGCGTCACTTTGTGTTGCGCCATTGTGCCATAGCAACAATTTCTTTTGTTGGCGCTAGCTGGTGGCGGCCAAATGGGATTTTGTTTTGTCGCATTATCTCGATGACTTTAGGAACTAAGTGGATACTTAGCCCTACTACTCGGTAATGCTCAATCTGTGGAATTGCTCGGCCTAGCTCGAACGCTAGGTACTCAACTGCATCTTGTTCTGAGCAATGTCTATGGATAGAAAGGAGACGAATAGCTGCGTTAAATCCTATTGCCGCGATTTCATCTCTCGGTGAAATTTTGTTTTTGGTCATGTCAGTCATACCTTGCAATATTCATTGAACAAAAATAATTGTATCCGTTCGATGATTATACAAACAAACCTAAATATTGGAATTTATGTTTTCAAAAATGTTGCGTTGCTTCGCGTCCTCTCGCACCAACTCTTCAAAGCTCCATATTCCGGTAAGCTCTCCAATCTGATCGAGCGCTTCTAGTGGCAATTTAGACCACGCATATTCCACCAGCTCTAAATCTGTACCAACCTTGTTGAAGAATAATTGCTTGCGACTACCTAGCGGATCGTGTCGTACTGGTTCGCCTTCTGGTATTGAGTTGCCGCCAGTTGCGCCTCGATGGTGAACGGGACAAAGGCCATAACCAAAAAAGTGAGCTAGTGGCTTAACCGCACCTTTCTCACTCGAATGATGAAACTCAACGTATTCCAACGGTTCAGGCCAATCATTCGGGTGACCAAGCTTATCGCAAGCTATACAGCCACAACGTTGAATCACGGCCTGTCCATAGATCTGTTCTGCCTTTGTCGGTTTGCGACCTTTCATTGCTCTTCTCCTGTTTTCTAGGCACAAAAAAAGCGCTGCATTCACTGAATGCAACGCTCTAACTCAAAAGCGATACTCTAAAGCGTCACTGTTAACGCCTCGGCTTGTTCTTTTAGATCTTCAATCATGGCTCTTGGATAGGAACCAAGCTCCTGAATGTTGATAGGTAGTAACGTATCTGCGTCAACTCCTAAGTGATCGGCTATAGCGGCCATTATTTTCTTAGTTGAGTAAGGCTTCATTCTCTGGCTCAAAGCCACTTGCTGATAGCCAGCTTGCGCAAACACGCCTTTTTTGTAGTAGTGATAAGTGATCAGGTAGTAGGTTAATACTTGGTTCGGATTACTCATCTAGTGCGTTCCCCTAAATAACTGCTAATGTCTCTTGGTATTTTTTGAATAGTTCTAACACTCGCCCTTTGGCCGCAAATCGCCCTAACTGTCCACCAGCAAACCATAATCCGGTATCTGATAGTGAGAGAAGTTGAATTTCTTTCTTGAGCGCGGCTTTAAAGTCCTCAATGAGCACCATCTTAGTGAGAACGGGGAACGTCCCACAATTCACTGTGATTGGTCTAGTTGGAACGTCATAAGCTTCCACTAGCTCTTTAGCCTTTTGATTGGATAGCCCGTAGTGAATACCCAAACCGGAAACAATCGCATATCCAGCCGGAATAAAATTGCGCTCTAACTCGTCAATTCGTCGATGAGCGTCGTTGGCCGTTTCTATGGCCTGTTTGGTCTGCTTCTCCTGTTCAACTAGAGCCTTTGCTTGCTCAAGTAACCATTCCGCGCTTGTTCGCGGCTGTTCGGTCAATGAATAGGAGCCATGCTTTCGAATGTTTGGTAACACTTCGTGAGTGATCCAACGCTGAAACGGCTTACCCTTTGGCGCTTGGCTGGAAAGAATCAAGTCATACATACCAGCCTCGTTTATTACCGTAAGCCGTTGATTTAACTCTAACGTCGAGCAGCTCGACGTTGGAAATTCGGCCATTAATTGCTTTAGCGGCTTCTTATCTTGTTCTGAAACATACCGATTAACCGCATCACGAGCGTTCACAAGGCCAAGCATTGCGCCGACCTCGTTCCCGATAAACCAAGGATCGTTATCCATATCAATGATGACGGTCAGATCCCCAAAAATAGGTTTGTTGAATTTGGTTATGTTCATCAACGTAATTCCTTAAAACATGGTTCTTTTGGTCATACCCTGCTTACACGCGAACACGCACTATTGGCTTAACTTCAGTCATGCAATGAATATCAATAGAGTCGCCTTGCGGCGGCTCATAACACACGACTTTGAAATCATTCGGATCTACTGGCTTTTTAGGTCTAATGAATTGGCTATATCTCTTTCCGTTAAGCTTGAAATCGTACTGATAAGGCAAGTCTCGTAATTTCATGCCTACCTCACCAACTTGAGTGATTTCAATCTCGCAACGATTACGCTAGCCAGAAAGTAAATCATCACCGTAAATTCGATGCCGAACTTAGCCAGCATGTAGATCGCTAGTGCGCCGTGTATCGCTACTAGAACGGTTTCACTAAAACGCATAACTCACCTAGAAACGAAAACGATGCTTGATTTGTTGAATGTTGTGGAACACTGGCAAGTGGAGCTTCTTTGCGTAAGCAACTTCAGCGAATGCGCCAACGCTAGTTTTCCAGTTCGGCAAGCAATAAATCGCGTCAACTTCACGAATCATTGCCATTGCTATATCCATGTACCCTTGTTCGCTTAATCCTTCTGGCAACATCAGTGTGTGAACGGGAACGTGACCGATGCACTGAATCTTTAGGGCTGCGCGTTTAAATTGCGCTTCGCTATCAGGCACATCGGTAACGCCACCAGCGATATAAATCTTCATCCCTTAATGCTCTCCATTTCGCGTCTAAGGGCGTTGATTTTTAGCTCAATACGCTCAATTTCTTCGGTACTGGACTCTTTAGTGATTTGATGTTGCAGCTCCGAGATCTCGCGTGGGATCTCTCCTACTCGCCATAGATAAAAATCAAGCTTTTCGATTTTCTTATGTCGGATAGCTTCTAGCTGGTCTTTGTCTACGAGCTGGTAGATCTGCGCTAGCATGATTTCAACGTCAGCAATTTCTTCCATCACTTCAGTGATCGAGCCTTTGCCTTGTCGAAAGTGGTGGTACAGGGCAACGGCCAATTCATTTAGCTCTGAAATGGCTTGTTCAACTTGGCGTCTGCGCCCCATTGTTAACAATACTTGGCAAGCTTTTTGGTCTGGCAATTTGGTCATTGATTGTTACCTTGTGTTTTGTTTCGAAAACAAATATATGATCGAAATTTACGTTTGTAAATTTAACAGGCCGAAAATTTAGATTCTTCTTTTGCGCGGTGAAGAGCCTCTAAAGCAACATCAAACGCTTCAATTTCCATTCGCCCGTATGAGCTACACGTATTGCCGATCATGCTAGCCATGCCAGCTAGTGTTTTTAAGTCCTGTTCTAAGTTCTCACTCAATACTTTGAAGTCTCTTTGCTTCGCTAGCTTGTGAAGGCGAGATACGCTCAAGAATGCGTTGCTGGTGGCTTCTAGGTAATTCACTAGCGCTTTAGCAAACTCCTGATCCATTGCTGGCACATCGTTGTTGATTGCGATTTCTTCAAAGCCGTACTCGTGCATTTTGGCGATCAAAATCTTCATTTGCTGCTTGATATCGTTCATCGTTTCATGGCCCTTAGTTGGTCAATTCGATCAGAAAACTCGTGTCGTTCTCCTGAACGTCGATACTCTTCTCGAACCTTGTCACTTACCGAAACTCGACTGTGTACTGGTAGCGCTTTTAGCTCATCCTCTGCAAGTCTCAAGCGGCCAGCTCGTTCTTTAGCGTCTGCATCCCGTAGATACTTGATGAAAAGTTCTAACTCTTCACCAGCTCTAGCTCGTTTTAAATCCCAATCACAATTTTGTGCTACCCATTTCTCGGCTCTCCCCATTGGCGCACGATTCAAAAATCGGTCATAGGCTTCGCGGTATTCCGCTTCGGTTCGCTGGTTAATCTGAGTCATCAACTCACCAAGCGATGGAGGGAAGCGGTTGCCGTTGGATAGTCGGTCAAAGCAGATCGCTAGTATCCGGTTAAGTTGCAAATCATTCAGGGTCGAAAGGAAGTTTCCCCATGCCGTAGTAATCACTGCGCCATTCATCGTTACCCATGTTTTGCCGTACATTTCCGTTAGCGTGTCCCATAGGGCTGTTAGCTTGGGATTCAATCCATTGGCGCTGTTGTTGTACTCGTGCAAATTTGATGGCTGGCGATTGGTTTGGGTAAATCCGCAACCATTCAGGGAAGATTGACTGATCGGCATTCTCGCCATAACCGATTCCATTGATTTCAAATTTCTGTCCATTGTCGATACCTCTTAGATTCGTGTCGTTAAGCAATTCATCTGTCCAGCGTTCGTACTTGATGTAACGTTCTGGATGTAAGCGATCAAAACCTTGTTGCTGTGCTGCATTGCGTCGCTTTACGTCTTCAGCGAGCATTCGTGCAAACTCGTAAGGCTCGGCCTTTAGGCGCTTGATAGCTCGCTTAAACTCATTGAATGCTTGAATCTTCCCAACCTTTCTCATTCCGGCAGTCCAGAAAATTGCAAACGCATCAGAAAGCAATTGGTCTGAATCGTCAGATTCGGACGAAGTCTTTAGATCAGTATTTAGTTTAAGATCAGTATTTAGTAGTGTCGTATTAGCCGGATCTGGCTTTTCCGTAATACGGCTTTCACGGATTAGGCTTTTTGGATAGTCACTCACTTCATACCAGGTTGAACCGTCAGCCTCTTTGTGGCGAAGGCAAAAGCCACGCTCAATAAGCTCTTTTAGTATTACGTAAACACCATCACGCCCCGTTTTCTTCATGGTTCCGGTGGTTACTTTCTCTAAGTGGGACACTTTAACTTCCCAATCATCAGGTTTTGACAACAAGTAACTAAGCAATCCCATAGCTTGAAAACTCAAACAATGGTCTGCATAAACCTCGTTGCAAATCATGGTGAAGTTGCGACTTGCACGTTTACGCTTGATCGTTGCGTTCTTATTTGGTTGTGCCATATAATTACCTCGTCACAGCACTAACATTTGGTGCAAACTTAAAGACCGCCGCCTCACACGGCGGTTTTTTTTACTTAAAATTCACTATTTGTTCGAATGTCTTTGTAGATAGAACTTGCGCGTTCAGCCTGTTCTTCTTCGTTGTATTCGTCTTTAGGTTCAGTCAAACCACACTTTTCAACTAACGCTTGTCTGAGTGATTCAAGTTTCTCGACTGGCACTCCCAATGCGTTGCTGAGTTCATCGACATCTTTCCACCAGTTGAAACTTGTCGCGCTCAAAACGCAGTAAGCTCCTAACTCTTCAAGCGTCAAACCACGCTTAAAAATCATCGTTGGAACGACAGCCATGTTGTTTAGAACGAAAAAGCGATTTTCAGGAATGTTCATGGTTACCTCTCAATGTGCTTTGGTTGAGCGTGGCGACACTGAGCTATTAGCGCCACAAGTGGGTGGCTGATAGGAAATAGCTCCCACGCTCACCAAAACACACTTTTAGGTTATCTACTGTTGAGTGCCGTCAACATTCGATGACTTCAATCATTGATCGCAAACAAAAGGGTTGTCAAATAAAAAATTTTCGACCAATAATCGACCAAAAAAAAGAATTGGTTTATACTTGGTGTGTGAATTTCACATACATATACAAGCGTAATATTTAAACATCAAACAGGGGGCATTATGTCTATGTCTGTGCTTGCTCGGAACATTGAGCAGAGGAAACGGGATTTAAACATAACCAAAAGCATCGACTTGGCAAAGAGATCTGGTGTAAGTCGAGCGGTGTTAACCAACATCAAATTGAATCCAGAAAAAAGTATCATGCTTGATTCGGCTATCAGGCTAGCAGATGCCCTCGATTGCCGTCTTGAGTGGTTAGCTACTGGTGAAGGTTCGCCAACGGCTGATGAATACAAAGAGCTTTCTCGCATTGAACTAGGTGCTCCCCTAGTATCATTAAACTCGTTCGTTGACGTTGACCCAGATGAGTTTTTAAAAACAGGCGTTTCAGAGCGCACTCAACGATTCCCTTGCCCTAGTGGAAACTCAAAGAGTCAATTCGTTGTAAAGGTGAATGACCAAATCAAAAACTATCCTGCTGGTGGCTACTTGTACTTTGACATTGATAAATCACCTGTGTCTGGTCAATTGGTTGTAGCAAACACTGGTAACAACGTGGAGATCATGGAATACCAATCCGCACACGGTAGGCAGTTTTTGAAATCCATGAATGAAGAGTTACCTCTTGAATTGCGTCTTGTAGAAATCACTGGTCAGAAATTAATTGGCACTTTCGCTGCGTATGCGATATTCTAATTTTTGGTGATAGATATCACTCACAATCAGCTTTTAAAAGGATTTCCCTCGCTATGCGAGGGTTTTTTTGTCTAAAATCCCAAATCAATCAAAAGCGAAAACAATAATTTCATTTCTTACCGTTTTCGATCACTTCCAACATTTTCATCGTTAAGCTAATCTTTGCATCGTTCGGAAACAAACGAGCAAAAATAAAACCGCCCATTTCTGAGCGGCTTTATTCACAAGGTATGACCAGACCATTTAATGGTATGACCGTGTTGAAGCGGCGACCAAACCGCTGCAACGCCGTCATAGTATCACAAAAGATAAGTGAGTAAACATGACTATTGACGAAGCAAAAATGACTGGCGAAGGAACTGCCAAAAAAGACCCTCAAATGGAACGTGTGACTAACTTCCCTGAGTTTATCGAGCGTGTAGAGGCTGGCTCGATTGCTAACGTTCTTGGTTTAGCCACATCCAACGTGGCGCTAGCCGTATCTAACTCCGGTAAAGCTGGCGAGATCATCTTAAAGCTAAAACTTTCACCAGCATCTAAAACCGACCCGTCGATTATGAATGTAACCACGGCGATCACGGTTAAAGAACCGAAAGTAAATTACGGCTCGAAAGTCGAAGACTTCAAATATGAAACCGTGGCGTTTGCTGGCTTCGGTGGCAAGTTGAGTTATGACCGCCCAGCCGTTGGCGTCCACAACCAGCTAGAAATTCCGGCTGGCATTAGCAAACTAAGCGTTGGTAAATACTAAGGAGTAAAGAAGAATGTCATTTACTAAAGAATCAATTCAAGAACTTGTAAATAAGGGTAGCGTTCCTGAGTTTATTAAAGCTATTGAAGCTAAAAATACGCTTTCCCAACTGATTCTAGTGCCTGACAACTGTTCCCTAAAAGATTTGGAACAGTACCAAGAACACCGCAATAACTTGCGTGGCGAGTTTAATACAATCTCGATCACTGAGTTTGCGAAGTATGCAAAAGACCACCAGCTAGAAGGCTCAAAGACTTTTATTGATGCTGATTCAATGAAAGCTAAAACAATCTTTGACGTTGGTACTAACGACAAAGCTGGTCATCAACTTCACAAGGCTTCAGTATCACTAAAACGCACTGCACCATTTAAAGCGCTGCTAAACATCGACGGCGAACGCATGGAACAACGCGATATGGCTGAGTTCTTGGAAGATTGGAAAGACTACATTTCTGCGTTTGACTCAAACGGCGAACAAATTGAAATGTTCAAAGCGATTGCGGCTGTTCGTGAACTTGATTTTGAACACACTCGCGGCTCAAACCGACAAGTTAGTGATTTCTCTCAATCACAAAGCGAATACGAACGTATTGCGACTAAAACTCGTGAAGATCTTGTGCTACCTACGGCATTTGTATTCACTTGCGAACCATACTCTGGTTTAGGTGATTTCCACTTTGATTTGCGCCTATCAATAATTCGAAATGAACTTTTAATCCTACGCATTAAACGCATGGAAGAGATTCAAGAGAAAATGGCTGAGAAGTTCCTTGAAGTCGTTAAAGAAGAGTTCGCAAACCAATCGGTAGCAATGCCGACTTACATCGGTACTTACTAATGAGTAATGGTTCCCTCGTGAGTGAGGGAACCAAATCAGATAAGTTGTATTCACAAGGTAGACCAATGACCAACCAAACCCAACCTGTAGACGTTGCTGTTAATCACCTTCTAAACATGGTTCAAAACCAACTTGGTAACGTCCTTTCTCTTGTTGAAACCCAAGCACAATTAGTTTCTGAATCTCTAAACTACGAAACCGATCAGTACAACGAACTAATTGATCGAATTGAAAAGGCCGAGTCTGAACGCGACACGCTTGAACTGAAAGTTATTGAGCTGACCAGAGAGAACGAAGCAATTGAACTAGACCACCTAGACAAGCTCAACAAACTACGCAGCGAATTTAACTTACTAAAAGCAAGAACGGCTGATCTTCCTGCACTAAGAGAAGAAGTTAAGCGTTACCGTGAAATGAATCCAGACGCCTTAAAGCAACGCCTAGCTAAATCACGCGCAACTGCTGACGAGCGCTTAAACACAATCAACCGTTTAAAGAAAGAGTCAAGCGACTACCGCAAAGAAAATATTCGTTTGAGAAAGGAAGTAACCCAACTAAGTGAAGCGGCTTTAGAAGCAACGCACCTATGCGAAGAGTACAAAGCTCGATTGCATTTCATTGATGGTGACGTAGAAAAACCATACGTTGGCAAAGACGGTTTAGAGCTATTTATATATCGCTATGGCTACCCTCTGGCATTTAAGCCATTAGTTAAAAACATTAATGTCATTCGCGACTTAAATTTTCATATTGAATTGCGTTCAAATTGGGCGGTTTGTTGTATCGTGAGCGTGTCTGATTGGCTGATCCCCCTTATCCCTACAGTACACGAGTTTGAAGGCCGTATTCCTTCAGAGCTGTATGTGGATCTTCAAGAGATATATACAAACGCTGCTGAAGTTAACCACCAGCATCTAATTGATCGAGTGGAACACTTCAAAGAAGTCACACTTGAATCTGTTTACGACGGTGTAATCACCGAACGAGAATTAAAGCTTCTGAACGATGCAAATTACTTCTCCGTTTACAGCGTAATGCACCCAACTGATGAGCAACTAGCAAAATCAGTTAAGGGCGTTAGCGAAACAAGTGCGTCAAAAATCCGAGCAGCAATTGACGAAAAGATCGTTCAACCTTGGGAACGCGAGAACTGGACGAAAGAACAAGTAAACGAGGTTCGTCGCAAGTGAAATACGATGTGATTTATGCCGATCCGCCTTGGCAATTCAGCTCAAAAAGAACTGGCGGTTCAATGAAAAGCGGCGCTTCACAAAAGTATCCAACAATGACGATAGACGACTTAAAGAAAATGCCAGTTGGTGAACTGGCATCTGATAACTGTTATCTGATCATGTGGTACGTGAACGCCATGCCTAAAGAGGCCTGTGATCTTGCTGAAGCGTGGGGATTTACCGTTAAAAACATAAATGGATTGGTTTGGGGAAAAGAGACTGTTAACGGCTTACCTTTCTTTGGTCTTGGTTACCACACAAGAGCTGGAACAGAATCGGCACTAATCGCGGTTAAAGGTAAACCAAAACCAGCAAGTCGCTCCGTTCGCTCGTTCTTTACGGCACCCGTTGGCGAACATAGTGCCAAGCCACAAGAAGGCCGCGACAAAGTAGAAAAAATCGCAGGACGGTTCGCTAGAAAGCTTGAGCTTTTCCATCGAGGCGAACCAAGAAATGGTTGGGATGTATTCGGCAACCAATCGGCACCAAGTTTAATTTTAGATGAGGTTGGATTCAGAAAACCATACTTAGCGGAAATTCAGCTTCAATATGAGGAATTAGAAAAGTGGAAGAAAAACTAATTAGTATTGAACAATTGCTTGTTAGATATCGCCCTTTTGCAATGCGCGATGGTGAAAACTTCACAAAACGTGGCCTATACAACTGGCGTAAAACAAAGGGATTTCCTGAACCTGTAATCTCTTCACCGAGACTCATTTGGAAAACGGAAGATGTCTTAAGGTGGGAGAAAAATCAAGGTTACGACTTTTTATAACATCTTCTAACTTGCTGTTATATAAGGAGAGCGACAAAGCTATAGCGAATGATATTGTATTGTACTTAATTTGGATTAAGCTTTTACAGCATTCACCCAGATTCCGCCCTCTTTGTGGGCTAACAATGTACCAATAAGGTCTCGAAGCTCAATTCTATTTGTACAAAATGGAGCGCAGGAGGATGCTGATATTTTTGCACCTTTTAATCCACGCATGAAAACAGTTTCCATGCGTAAAGTACTATTACTTTCGTTTATATATTTTATATTGAATGTAGGCATATTTTTCTTAGTCTTAGTTATAATTTATTTTAATACTTTAATTTAAATGGAGATATTTTATGTTCTTTGAGTAATAAATAAATTGTATGGGTTTAGAGGAGATGAGAGTAGTAGAGGTGTGAATACACCTCTACAAATAATTTTATGCAACAACTACATTTGCAGCTTGCAAACCTTTCTGGCCTTGCTCTACTTTAAAGTTAACCTTTTGGCCCTCGGCTAGAGTTTTAAAGCCTTCTGAAACAATAGAGTTAAAGTGAACGAATACATCAGCACTACCATCATCTGGTGTCAAAAATCCGAAACCTTTACTATCGTTAAACCATTTTACAGAACCAGTTTTATTATTAGACATATGTTGTCCCTTATTTTAAATATAATTTACGCGTAACTTGCGAGAGAAGCACTGAAATCTTGAATTATTTAATGTTTATAATGAAGCTAGAGAGGGAAACTCTGAGGATAACAATGAAGGAATTCTGAGGGCTTAACTTAAAAACTTTATTTTTCATTTAATAACTCTGAACTACAACAGAGCAAATTCAGTATCACTAGTTCCGTGTTAAATGTAAAGCTTTATTTTTCACCATAGAGAAAAATAAACATAAAATTACAAAAAACCATTAAGCATCAATCACTTCATGCAACTAGCACTCGCAATCTTACATTCATAGGTTCTAGGTTCAGTGCTAACACCCGTATTTTTACGTGTAGAATCTGTAGACTAATACGCTCAAAAGAGCTCTAAATTAATTACTCTCTTTATAGTTAACTACAGCGTCGTGATAGACTCTCATAGCGTCTAACTGTTGACTTAAATACTGACCTTTGTTGTAGGTTTTCATTTCACCAGCCATTTCATGTCCTAGCATCTTCTCAGCGATATAAGGCTCAATTTTCAAATCACCAAAGTGTGTGGCTAAGGTGTGTCTAAATACGTGTGGCGACCAGCTTGGCAACGCTAACGCCGCTTGCAGCGGTCTAAAACGGCTTTGAAAGCCTTGCACTCCTAACTCCCTACCCCTGTTCGAGATAATCAAGTTCTCAGAGCTTGGATGAAGGTTGTATAAAAACTCAAAGTAACGAAACAAGAAATCTGGAATTGGACGAACGATTAAACGCCCGTTCTTGCTGTTTTCTGGTGGCACTTTCCAAGTTCTACCTTTCAGGTCGATGTTAACTTTCTTGGCCGTTCTCAGCTCTCCGCTACGCGCTCCCGTAAACATGAGAATTAAACAAGCCGCCGCAAACTCAAGAGGATATTCACCAGAACGGCAATAGTCGTAAATTTGCTTGAGCTCTTTGAATGATAAAACCCTATCCCTTGGCTTTGACGGCGCACCAACAAAGCGGCTTTGAATATTGATCAGTTTGTTCTCTTCAATAATGTCTACAGCCATTAGGTATTTGGCACACTGCTTTAATTCTGTCAGCAAGCGAACTGGAACAGTTTTACCTTCAATAGTCTTAATTACGTTGATCCAATCAACGGTTTTCATCTGCTCCCATTCATGAGAGCCAATCTTGCTAATTATGTGTGTATATAGCGCGTTGATAATTAGCTTTGGATATTTGCGTCTTGGGATCAATTCTTCATTAATCCAAAACTCAATACATTCTTGAACGGTTGAGATTTTCTTTTTGGCTTTGTTGTTTCGCGGATCTAAACCTTGCTCAAGCATCTTTTTGGCTTCTCGGTGAATATCCCTAGCCTCTTTTAAAGAAACTTGAGGATAAGTACCGATTGTTAAGATTGCTTGTTTCCCCTTCCAGCGGAAGCGATAGCAAAAGCTAATTTTCCCGCTCTTATAGAAGCGCGCAAGTAGGCCGCCGCCGTCGGCTAAATCTTGGTGTGGTTTGTCTGTTGGAAAGTTATTTTTGGACTTTAAAGCCCGTTCGGTGATGGTCATAGTCTACCCTGTCATATACACAATATATACACACATTGCATTTCTTCAGGCATTTTCCCCATGTTACACGAGGAAACACCATGAAGCTTGCAAGCCCCGTATTTATTGGCCTTACATGATAAACGATGTAAATTTTGGAAGCTATTGGAAAGCCAATGAAACTAAAACATATTCCCTTTGTACAATTCTGTTTTCATCTTGATTCTCAGGCTTTAAAAAGACACGCAATACTAAGGAATTCACTGCCAACAGACAAGTGCTACTCAATACAAGCGTAGCAAAACGCCGTTTGTTCTCAGCGAAAATAATTAAACCTTTGTCCTGATCGTCGTATTTCTGTCATGCGCCAAACATTTGATTACACAGCACTCACATCACAATTACATATCCCCAACATGAGTGGGGTCACAATCATTCATTTCGTTGATCGCAGTGTGCATTTGTGCACATTAAGATTGTGCAGTTCGTTCCAATTACACTTATAAATTTATGCGCTCAACTATCACTTTTAAGCTCTTGCTCGCGTTAATTGCCGTCTTCAGCTGTGTTCTGGCTGCCTCTACGGCTTATCAATACCATCAACAAAAAACCTTAATCAATGATGTTCTCAGTGAACAGCTTCATGATAAGGCTAGTAATTACTTCGATAGCCTAAACATGATGATGCTAACAGGCACCATGTCGCAAAAAGAAACTTTGCGAAAAAAAGCACTCGCTCAAGAAGGGATTGAAGAAGTTCGCGTGTTGCGAGCTGATACCGTCACCAAGCTTTACGGACCAGGACAAGCAAACCAACAACCGGTCGATGATATTGACCAACGAGCTTTAAATGGCGAACTGGTCATTGAGCCAATTTCAGCCAATTGGGGGAACGGACTGGTTGTCGCGCTACCAATGAAATCAAGCGAAAATTATCGTGGCACCAACTGCGTTTCTTGCCATGTAGCACCAGAAGGCGAAGTATTGGGCGCGATTCGTTTGGAATACAACATGAACCACGTCAATTCAATGATCAATAAACAGGCAATGTTTGCGATGGGAATAATGGCCGTTATCGCGTTTGTTGGTTTTATTATAACGATGAGTTTGATTCGTAAGATCATTGTTCGCCCAATACAAAAAACGTCGCAATTCATGGCGAATGTGAGCCATAGTAAAGATCTATCTCAACGACTTATTCATCACCAAAAAGATGAGGTAGGCCAACTTTCTACCGCGATTAATTCGTTTATGGATACGGTATCCGAGAGTTTAGAGCGTGTACAAGACACCTCCCACTCTCTTGCCAATTCAGCCAGTCAGTTAACGGATGTTGCACAATCAACAGACAAAGCGGCCAATAATCAACAATTGGAAACCAGTGACGTACAAAGCAACATCACCGACATGCTGCAACAACAAACCGCCGTTGAAGACTCGACCAATAACGCTACAGCTCTAGTCAACCACACCGTTGATGTTGCTACTCACAGCGCAAGCCAAGCACACAGCGTGAGCGAAGACATCAAACACTTGGTGAGCAATATTGACGGCGTACGGGAAAAAATCAGTTCGTTAAACCAAAGAACCGAAGAAGTGTCGTCCATTCTTGGGGTCATTAAAGGCATTGCAGAACAAACCAACCTACTCGCGTTGAATGCTGCAATTGAAGCCGCCCGAGCCGGAGAGCAAGGACGCGGTTTTGCCGTCGTCGCGGAGGAAGTGCGTAACCTAGCTTCTCGGACCGCCGAAGCCACAGGCAACATTGAGCATATCATTTCTCAATTCCAGCAAGGGAGTGAAGAGTCCTTAGCCTCTGTGGATACTGTCTGCCAGTTTGCTCACCAACGCTCTGTCGATGTCGAGACACTTTCAGTCACGATGCATAACGTTGTCGATGAAATGCATCAAGTTCTGAAACATGCGGAAAACATTCAAAGCCAGACGCAAACCACATCCGACGTCAGTCAGCGTATTCAATCCAAAATTGATGTGATCACACTGCATGCTGACGACACATCGCAATCAGCATCGCACACGCGTGATATTAGTGTTGATTTAGAGCATCTATCCGAACGTTTAGAGCAATTACTTAACCAATTCACACTTTCAGAGCATCAAAGAGTGAATAAATAGAGAGATTCTCCCCATCAAAATGAATATAAAGGTTGATGCGAGCGAATTGACAGGTAATATGTCTCGTTGAATCTGTAAAATGCTACCCAACTCAGCACTTAGCTTGTTTTTTGAACAAAAATGTTATTAGACAAGTACTTTAATAAGTGTTGGGTTGAATTTTTACCTCAATGGAGAATATTGAAAACATGACTTACGCGCCTGTATCAGACGTATTGAAAGGTCAGCTAGCAGTAGACAGCGAAGTGACTGTTCGTGGCTGGATCCGTTCACGTCGTGATTCCAAAGCTGGAATCTCTTTCCTTGCCATATATGACGGCTCTTGTTTCGACCCGATTCAGGCCGTGGTCCCAAATAATCTTAATAATTACGAAGACGAAGTACTAAAGCTAACGACTGGCTGCTCTGTTGAAGTAACTGGTAAGATTGTTGAATCTCCTGCAAAGGGCCAAGACTTCGAACTTGCTGCCACTGGCGTTAAAGTGGTTGGTTGGGTTGAAGACGCAGAAACTTACCCGATGGCAAAAACTCGTCACTCTATTGAGTACCTACGTGAAGTAGCGCACCTACGTCCGCGCACAAACGTAATCGGTGCGGTAGCACGTGTACGTAACTGCCTATCTCAAGCGATCCACCGCTTCTACCACGAGCAAGGTTACTTCTGGGTATCTGCGCCGTTGATCACTGCCTCAGATGCTGAAGGCGCTGGTGAAATGTTCCGCGTTTCTACGCTAGACATGGAAAACCTACCTCGTACAGACGCTGGCAAAGTAGACTACAACGAAGACTTCTTCGGTAAAGAAACTTTCCTTACGGTATCTGGTCAGCTAAACGCGGAAGCTTACGCTTGTGCACTAAGTAAGGTTTACACTTTCGGCCCTACTTTCCGTGCTGAAAACTCAAACACAAGCCGCCACCTAGCAGAGTTCTGGATGGTTGAGCCTGAAGTTGCGTTTGCAGAACTGGACGACGTTGCGAAACTGGCTGAAGACATGCTTAAGTACGTATTCAAAGCAGTACTTGAAGAGCGTCGCGATGACCTTGAGTTCTTTGCTCAGCGCATCGACAAAGAAGCCGTTAGCCGTCTAGAGAACTTTGTTTCTTCTGACTTCGCACAAGTTGACTACACTGACGCGATCCAAATCCTGTTGGATTCTGGCCGTGAGTTCGAATTCCCAGTTGAGTGGGGTATCGATATGTCATCTGAGCACGAGCGTTTCCTAGCGGAAGAGCACTTCAAAGCGCCGGTAATCGTTAAGAACTACCCGAAAGACATCAAAGCATTCTACATGCGTATGAACGATGATGGTAAGACGGTAGCGGCAATGGACGTTCTAGCACCTGGCATCGGTGAAATCATCGGTGGTTCTCAGCGTGAAGAGCGTCTAGACGTACTGGATGCACGTATGCGCGAAATGGGTATCGACCCTGAGCACATGAGCTGGTACCGCGACTTGCGTCGTTACGGCACAGTGCCACACGCAGGCTTTGGTCTAGGCTTTGAGCGTCTAGTATCTTACGTAACAGGCATGGGCAACGTTCGTGACGTGATTCCATTCCCACGTACGCCTCGCTCTGCGAACTTCTAATCACTTTTTAGTGAGACAGAATTAGAAAAGACCTCCCTAGTGGAGGTCTTTTATTTTGTGCTCAACCGTCAATACCATCTGCTAAGTAACTCAAGCTTGAGTTAGTCTTCTTCCTTATCTCTGTCCGCTTTTTCAGCGTACTTTACGCCCACAATACATAAGCCAAACATTACGAAAGGGATCACGGCCGCGGTGTACTCTGTCCATGCCATATGAGAGAAAGACTTCGCCAAAATGAGATGCGCAAATACCAGTAAAAACGCACTAAAAATAGCAACGGCGATTAACCTTAACTCATGTTTAACCAACTGCTTTTTCATCTTAAATCCTGCTTAATCGTCCAAGGCCTGTCGACCTGAATAATGATTGAAGCACAATTTGCAAAAATGGCGCTGATACAGTTGGAGCAAAAAAACACTAAGCAGTTTAATGAGTATCAATTCAGAGTAATTCGCGAAGCAAATCACCTAATCTTTTGATAGCGCGCTCTAAACTCGTTTCTAAAGGAAGCGATGTATTCAGTCTTAAATAGTTTTCGTATTGATCACTTATCGAAAAGAGTTTGCCATAAGCGACAGTAACCTGCTCAGACAATAGTGCTTGATATACCGCTTTACTTGATATTCCATCTGGCAATTTCAGCCAAAGAAAGTAGCCACCATCAGGACGTTGATAGGTAACCTCTTTAGGTAGGTGCTTTGCGAGTAAATGCACGAAGTCAGCTTGACGGTGTTGCAGTGTCTTACGCAGCTTTCTCAGGTGGTTGTCGTAACTGTCGTTTTGTAAGTAATGTGCAACCCCCTGCTGAATAGGGGCACTCCCAGACAATGTCGATATTAACTGGAGCTTTTGAATAGTCTCGTTAAAACGCTTATTCACCACCCAACCCAAGCGATATCCAGGGCATAAACTCTTAGAAAAAGAACCACAATGAAGGACACGCTCTTGCTCATCAAAGGTCTTCAATGAGTTCGGCCTTTTGTCAGAAAAATACAGCTCAGAGTACACATCGTCTTCGATGAGATACACATCATATCGATTGGCTAACTCAACAATGTATCGTTTGTGTTCATCAGACAAAGAAGCTCCGGTTGGATTATGAAAGTTCGTCATTAACCAACAAGCCCGAACGTCTTCATTGGCAAAGGCTGCTTCGATTTGCTCAAGCGAATGCCCACTCTCATCATCGACACTGATTTCTATAGCCTTGAGCCCCAACCGTTCTACTGCTTGAAGTGCGCCATAAAACGTTGGGGATTCGACAACGACGGTATCACCTGGTCGGGTGACCGCTTGCAAACTCAAGTTTAATGCTTCTAGCGCACCGGAAGTAATAACCACATCATCATGGGTTAGTGATATCCCATGATGAATATACCTCTGAGCGACGAGTCGCCTTAACGACTCAGCACCAGGAGGTAGGTTGTCTAGCAACTTATCCGGTCCCATTTTTCGTCCCGAGCTGGCCAAATTACGGTTAAGCGACTCTAAAGGAAACAAACACGGATCCGGAAACGCCGAGCCTAAATGAACAACATCCGATGTTGCTTGGTGCTTCAAAAACGAATACAACTCATCATTCAACTTAGTGCATGGCGTATTGTTGCTTTTAATTCCATTAGTATTGGTGAGACGTTCAAGCTCGGCAGTCACATAGTAACCAGATTGAGGCTTTGCTATCACCCAGCCTTGCGCCTCTAGCAATTGATAGGCTTGTAATACCGTACCTGCACTTACGGAATGATTGCGGCTGGTGACGCGTATTGAAGGCAGCTTCTCCCCTGCTCTCCAAGTATCTTGCTGAATTTGTGCCTTAAACAATTCGGCCAATTGACGGTATCGATTCATGTATCCCTCATTTCACTTGCAGCTGCACCATAGCATACTTCGCGCCAGCATTCTGATATGGCAGTGGTCAATTTAGCAACGTAATTTATCAAGCTTGTTAATAGCAATTTCGACGACGAAGTGAGAATTTATGTTCCATACTTTTACTGATACGTCCGAGTGGTCTTAAATCTTTGCCTTGTCCGAAAAGCAAGGCATTCCACGGAGCTGAGAGTGTTAAATCCACTTAGACATCTATCTTTTAAGCCGGGAGGAAGCGATGAAAGTATTTACAATGGACGATCTCTCTTATCGCGGGAAACATAAAGGTGTACATAGCTGGGACCATCCTGGCGGCACAACCCCTTATTACTGGCATCCTGATTGGTTGCATATCGCTGAAGATGCTTTGGGTGAACACAAAAAGGCTGACCTTGAAGTCCCTGACGGAGAGGCCGCAACAGAAGAGCATGCAAAAGCGGCGATTCTCAAACACTTGAATGACGAGTAGTTTAGGCTCTATCACCGTTCAAGAATAGCGTTAGGCAGGCGAATCCATCGTCGTATGCTTTAAACGCAGATAAAGCCAAAACCTGCCAAATAATAAATTCTTCTGAATGAGAAGTACGCATCGTCTGTAGCTATCGAATGACAAAATAAGTCGATAGTTATCACATTAATTTTCATTACATCTGTTACATTTAGATAGTAATGGTGATGCACACCTCAACTCATGGATTATGAGAGAAAACAATAATGGCGAAATACAACGAAGAAGACATTAAATACAAAGGTGAATCCAACGGCGTACATTCTTGGAGTTCACCTTCCGGCCAACCTTATTATTGGCACCCAGATTGGCTACACGTAGCGGAAGATGCGACGGGCACACACCCGAAACAAAAGCTTGACGTCGAAAAAGCGGAAGTACCAACAGAGAAGCACGCATTAAAAGCAATCTTAAAACATATGAACGACTGGGCGACTGAGAAGTTTTCTTCTAACCCAGACATCGAAACCAATGCGGTTGAGTCTGAAATCCACCTGAAGAAATAACATCAGCCGACATCTATACTTCTTACAAGCAAACGCTCCACCTTTAGTGGGGCGTTTTTGTCTCAACTAGTAACCGCCACTCCACGTAAATCACTAATACAAAGCACTGAAGTCAAACGATTGGTACGTGAACAAAACTTCATCAATCATGGTATAAATCCCCTTCAAACTCTGTGCCTACCAAACGTTTTCATGGCAAAAACTTTAGTTATGTTAGAATTCTGTTTCAAATCGCAACTTTTTTAGGTTTTCTTTTCAGTAACGGTTGTAACCAATATTGCTGAAAGGTATAAATGTTAGCACACCCCTTCGATTAACATGGATGAAGATTATGTTTGAAAAAGTAGTTGCCGCTCCGGCTGACCCTATTCTTGGCCTTACTGAAGAGTTTAAAAAAGATACTCGCGCAGACAAAATTAACCTTGGCGTAGGTATTTACAAAAACGAGCAAGGCGAAACCCCCGTTCTTGCAACAGTAAAGAAAGCTGAAGCAGCACTTGTTGAAACTGAAAAAACCAAATCTTACCTAACTATCGAAGGCACAGCTGAGTACGGCATTGCAGTACAAAAACTGCTTTTCGGCTCTGATGCAGAAATTGTAAACGAAAAACGCGCTAAAACAGCTCAAGCTCCAGGTGGTACTGGTGCATTACGTGTTGCTGGTGAGTTCATTAAACGCCAACTTGGCGATGTAAAAATCTGGATCAGCAACCCTACTTGGGCAAACCACAACGGCGTATTTACTGCCGCTGGTATCGAAACGGCACAATACAGCTACTACAACGCTGAAACAAAAGACAAAGACTTCGATGCGATGCTAAACGATCTGCAATCTGCATCTGAAGGTGACATCGTGCTTCTACACGGCTGCTGCCACAACCCTACTGGTATCGATCCAACTGCTGAAGAATGGGAAACATTGGCGAAACTAGTCGCAGAGAAGAAATTGCTTCCTCTATTTGACTTCGCATACCAAGGCTTTGCTAAAGGTGTGGAAGAGGATGCGGCGGGTCTTCGTACTTTTGCTAAGTACAACAAAGAAATCCTAGTCGCGAGCTCGTTCTCGAAAAACTTTGGCCTTTACAACGAACGCGTTGGTGCCTTCACGTTAGTAGCGGAATCAGAAGAAGTCGCAACAACCGCATTTTCGCAAGTTAAAGCCATTATTCGCTCTATCTACTCTAACCCACCTGCGCACGGCAGCGCGGTCGTGACTCACATTCTTGGCAACGCCGAAATGCGTGCGGAATGGGAAGCTGAAGTAGCAGAAATGCGTGACCGTATCCAAGAGATGCGTGAACTATTTGTAGCGACACTAAAATCAGAAGGTGTGGACGCAGACTTTAGCTTCATCGAACGTCAAAATGGTATGTTCTCTTTCTCTGGCCTATCTAAAGAGCAAGTAAACCGTCTGAAAGAAGAGTTCGGTATTTACATCGTCGGTTCAGGCCGAATCAGTGTTGCTGGTATGACGAAGTCAAATATGGGTCCTCTATGTAAAGGCATTGCAGCGGTTTTATAATCGATAGTCGCATACTTTATTAAAAGGAAAGGTCAGCATAAGCTGACCTTTTTTATTTATTGCCAATAAATGAACCTGTCCGCTAGTAGACAAACTTCAAACTCAGCCCCACTTCATTGACATAATCAGAGCTCTCACCGCTGTAATCGGTATCTCTAAACTGATAAAAAAGACCGGTACCAACAACATCATGCCATTGGTAGTTAAAACCTATCTTAAAATTGTTCTCATCGACGATATCACTGCGGTTAACTTCCACCTCGGCCGTCGCAATAAGTTTTTCACTGAATAAGTAATTCACCCCAACGGTGATGGCTTGATGCAGTTCACTATCTGAAGATAACGTATTATCCGTTTTGTCGTCCGTCGCTTTCGCTTTGATTGCACCTATTCCATATTTACCGTAGATATCGAATTGATCCGTAATCCCATAACGATAACCACCACCAAACAACAAACGGTCAATGCGAAGAGTAAAGTCGTCCGGATGGAAAAACTGCGCCGAGTAATCGACATTAAACAACCAGTTCTCAGTAAATAAGTAATTACCACCGAGTCCAATTGTGGTCGCGTTCGAATTATCTAACCACTCTTCATTTGTGGTTCCGGCACCCACATCCAAGTGAATGTGTTCATACCCAAATTTTTCTGCTTGGTCCATGACCGCCGCGCTAGTTACTGCTGGCAAAGCAGCTAAAGACGCAAGCAATAAACTTCTCACCATTCGACTTCCTTTCATGAGAATTATTTAAACACTGCCCCCAAATCACCTTGAGTGGCTTAGTTCAACAAAAATAACTTAGTTTACAGACGCGGTAACGATTTGAAATCTGCTATGCCTCTAAATCAAGCATTGGCCCAAAATATATCGACCACGTCCGCTCACCTTTTAAGTGACTATATAGTAGTAGAAATGCCGATTCCTTATCGTGCGATATGTCAGAATCTTATGACTGAGTACGAAAATCACGGTTCAGATAAGACTCTGTTTTAAAACTAAGTTAAGATTACTTTATTATTTGCGAACTAAAAGGCACCTTCGATGGATGCAGAACTTCTCGAGATTTATAACTTTCTCGCCAAGTACCCCCCGTTCAATGAACTCCCTGAAGAAACACTAAACAAGGTGACAGAGAGCGTCGAGATCTCGTACTACCGAGAAGATACCCCAATCATCCATTTTGGAGACTATATCCAAGATCTCTACGTGGTGCGAAGCGGTGTCGTAGAAGTTTATCGACGTAAAGGAGAGCTTTATAACCGTCTTGATGAAGGTGACCTCTTTGGTCAAATGGGAATGCTAACCAACAACAAAGTACGCTTTCCAGTAAAAGCCATTGAAGATACTCTGCTCTATTGTATTCCTGGTGACGTTTTCCAAGAAATATACGACAACTTTGATTCCTTTGCAGACTTTGTCGAAGTGGAAAATAGTGCTCGTTTACGCCAAGCCATTTCAGAAAACAAAGATGCCAATGACCTGACGACATCGAAAGTGAAAACCTTGCTGACAGGCGATGCTCATACAATTGATCGTGGACAGACAATCCAGCAAGCCGCGCAGCAGATGGCGAATGACAACGTATCTGCTCTACTTATCGTCGATCCAGATTTCGTTCGTGACGAAGATGACCCACAGTCTCCGGTACTTGGTATTATTACTGACCGTGACTTGTGTACCCGTGTGTTAGCCGAAGGCTTGTCTCCACAGGACGATGTATCAAGTGTGATGACCACTGAAGTCATGTCTCTTGATCACAATGCCTACATCTATGAAGCAATGTTAACCATGCTGCGTTACAACGTGCACCACCTGCCTGTGGTTAAAAACCAATTGCCTATTGGTATTATCGAAACAACCGACATTGTTCGCTATGAATCACAAAACTCGCTCTTATTGGTGAGTAGCATTTTCCAACAACAGACTATCGAAGATTTGGCAGTTGTTGCTGAAGAAGTAAAAAGCAGCTTTGTACGCCTGGTCAACGAAGATGCCAACTCACACATGGTGGGCAGTGCGATGTCCGTGATTGGTCGAAGCTTCAAACAGCGTCTGTTAGAAATGGCTGAAGAAGAGCTTGGCCCACCACCAATTCCTTATTGTTTCCTTGCACTTGGCTCAATGGGACGTGATGAGCAACTGTTGGTGACTGACCAAGATAACGCCATCATTCTAGATGAGACCTACCAAGAAGAGAAACATGGTAAGTACTTCGAAGCTTTAGCAAAATACGTCAGTGATGGATTAGATGCCTGTGGCTACAAGTATTGTACGGGCGATATTATGGCAACCAACCCATTATGGCGCATGACTCGTTCAGAGTGGGAAGAGTGCTTCGCTGACTGGATTGATAACCCGAACCCGAAAGCGCTACTCAACGCGTCCATCTTTTTCGATTTGGATGGCGTTTACGGTCGCTTAAAATGGGCAGAACAATTAACCAGCTTTATTGTTCGTCGTGCGCGTAAAAACAATCGCTTCTTAGCCTGTCTGGCTCGCAACGCACTTAACCGAACGCCGCCACTTGGCTTCTTTAAAGACTTTGTGATGGAGAAAGATGGCAGACACAACAACTCCATCAACCTCAAACGTCGTGGTACGGCTCCTCTGGTCGACTTAATTCGCGTTCACTCTCTGGCGGTTGGCTCACGCGCACAGAATTCGTTTGAGCGTCTCGACGACATCATTGATGCTGGCATTTTGCCAAAAGGTCGTGCACAAGACTTAAAAGACGCACTAGAGTTTATTTCCATGGTGCGTATTCGTCACCAAGCGACGGACGTGGAATTAGGCATTGACCCAGATAACAATATCGAACCAGAAAATCTCTCTGAATTTGAACGTCGCAACCTAAAAGATGCTTTCCAAATCCTAAGCAATGGGCAGAACTTCCTTAAGTTCCGCTACCAAGCGAATAAGAGCTTTAAGTGAGGTTGAACATGATCAAAAAGCTCTTTCAGAAGCCAACCATTCAGTGGCCAACGAAATTTGAACAAAAGTTGGAGATGGCTAAAGATGAGAATTTAATTGCGTTTTATAGCAATAAACCACCTGCACCAGAGACCCCCCTGTCTGAGGTGGAGTTCGTCGCGCTAGATTTCGAAACGACGGGGTTGAACCCCGAAAAACATGACATCATTACCATTGGTTTAGTGCCGTTTAACTTGAAGCGGATTTTTTTGCGCAATTCGCGTCATTGGAAAGTTCGCCCGCAGCGAGCACTCGATGAAGACTCAGTAATCATACATGGTATTACTCACAGTGAATTGATTGATGCACCTGACTTGGGTGACATCCTAAGCGAGCTACTACCATGCTTAAGCGGAAAAATCATTGTTGTGCATTATCGTCGTATCGAGAGAGAATTTCTGGATAAAGCACTCAAAAACCGTTTAGGTGAAGGAATTGAGTTTCCAGTGATAGATACGCTGCATCTTGAAGAAACCATTCAACAGAAACGCTCTGGCTCACTCTGGGAGCGTTTAAAAGGGAAAAAGCCAGAATCGGTTCGGCTAGCGCAATCTCGACGCCGTTATGGTCTGCCAGACTATACCCCTCACCATGCATTAACCGATGCAATTGCTACGGCAGAACTGCTACAAGCGCAAATCGCCCATCATTATAGCGAAGACCAACCGATCAGTGAGTTCTGGCTATAACGTCTTGCTAGCTTAATAAGCGATCAAAAAAGGAGCCAAATGGCTCCTTTTTATTTAGGTCGGTATCCGATTACAGCTTAAAGCGTTGAATCTCTTGCTCTAATTCGTGTGAAAGCTCAGATAGGTGGGCAGCTTGTTCTGCTGCTTGATGAGCTTCTACCGACAGCTCGTTAGAAACGTCACGAATGCCTTCAGTATTACGCGTGATCTCGGTTGTTACCGATGCTTGCTCTTCTGCCGCCGATGCAATCTGCGTTGCCATGTCACTGATACGCTCAACAGCAGTATGGATTTGCGTCAAGCTCGCTGCAGCCGCGTTCGCATCATCAACACTGGTGTCAGCCAGACGACGGCTATCACCCATGATGCCAACCGCTTTCGCTGTTGTGCCCTGTAGCATCTCGATAGTTTCTTGAATCTCTTGCGTTGAAGCATGAGTGCGTTGGCTCAATACGCGAACTTCATCCGCAACCACAGCAAAGCCACGGCCTTGTTCACCTGCACGTGCTGCTTCAATTGCCGCGTTAAGTGCAAGTAGGTTTGTTTGCTCAGCAATACCTTGAATCGTTGATAGAATCGTATTGATGCTATTTCCGTGTGCTTCTAGCTCTTGAATCACATCAGTGGCGACTTGAACTTCTTGCGCCAAGTTCTGGATAGAACCTTGCGTCTGAGTCACTTGGCTAGAACCGTGTGAACAAGCTTGAACCGCTTCCTCTGAGTTACTTGCCGTGCTATCTGCATTACCTGCAATTTCTTGTGTCGCTGCAGCCATTTCGTTCACAGCCGTCGCCACCATGTTGATTTCATCTTGCTGGTAAGAGATACGCTGACTGCGCTCTTCAGCTTGCTGTGCCGTCGTGCGTGCTTGCTCTGAAAGCGCAGATGATACGTGGCTAAGCTTGGTCACCATCGTGTGCATGTTACCAACAAAGCGGTTGAAGTTTTCAGCCAATTTACCGACTTCATCATCACTGCGTGGTTCTAGTCGTTGCGTTAAGTCACCTTCACCAGATGCAATTTCCTCAAGTGCATTTGATACACGGCTCAAGTCACGGAACAAGAAACCAACCAACCAAGATACCGCAAGAATAACCACAATGGTGATCATCACTGCAGTGATCAATAGGTCACGTAGCAATACCGCATGCCCTGCTTCTTCCGTTGCGCGATCCATTTCAATCGCGAACATCCAATGCGTGCCAGGTACTTTATTAAAGTAGTAAAGCTTCTCTTTGCCTTTGATTACCGTATCTTCGATACGACCTTCATCTGCAGCGCGCTCGATTGCCTCTTCTGAAAAGTCTTTTAGAACACTGGTGATAGGCTTAAGCGTTAAGCTTTTATCAGGATGCGCTAGGAACGTACCTTCGTTCATATCGATTAACATCGCATGCGCGTTTTCACCTGCATCTAGGTTAATCACGTCGCTGATGAGCTGATCGATCAGTACATCTGCACCAACAACACCAACAAACTGACCATTTTTCATTACTGGCTCAGCAATGGTTACAAGCAGCGCGTTAGTGATTGCATCTTGATATGCAGCTGTGATGATCTGCTTACCTGCGGCGTTAGCATCTTTGTACCAAGGACGAGTACGAGGGTCGTAATCAGCACGGTTACGCTCAGGGTGAGAGCGATACATATCACCGTTTGGTGTACCAAGGAAGATGTCATCAAAGCCACCAGCCTTGCGAGCTTGTTGTAGGAAAGGGACAACGTCTTGCTCTGTCGAGTAGTCGTTGAATGCGGTAGCAATATCTTTGCGGATATTGACCCAATCAGAAATTCCTTCTGACGCAGTAGTACTTAGACTTTGCGCACGTGAATAGACACCTGAACGAGTCTGATCAAATAATTGACCAGCCGACAACCAAGTAAGTGCTGTTGCCATCACAACAACAGCAGAAAGGCTTGCGCCAATAAGCTTTTGTTTTAATGATAATTTCATATTTATAGTTTTTGAGTTGGGAGAACAGTTAAGGTGTGTGAATATTACACACTTTTTCACGACTATTCACTAATTTTTAAAAAACAAAATAGCACATTAACTCTTTGTAAAATATGAACTTTCATGTGTCATTTTTTTGTCTCACCGTCATAAAAACCGCACAAAAAAAGCCAGCAAAAATGCTGGCCTTTTGATTACTTGTTACTCAGACAGATTTATAAAATGCCTGAGTTATTGACGTTCTGTTCTCATACCCATCAATAAGCTCACACACATTGCAAGCAGAATGAAGGTAAACGGTAGTGCTGTAGAAATTGCACCTGCCTGAAGCGCTTGAACCGCTTCTGAGCCACCAATCCACAGTAGAGCAACCGCAATTGCACCTTCCATAAATGCCCAGAAAACACGTTGAAGTACAGGAGCGTCGACTTTACCGCCCGCTGTGATGCTGTCGATAACAAGTGAACCAGAGTCAGAAGACGTGATGAAGAACACAAGTACCAACACAACAGCAATGATTGAAAGCATGCTACCAAATGGAAGAACATCGAACATTTGGAACATAGCAAGTGAAACGTCAGTCAAACCATTCGTGCCCAACTCACCTACTTTATCAACAACTTGCTCGATCGCTAGACCACCAAATACTGACATCCAAACAACAGTAACAGCGGTTGGAACCAATAGAACGGCTGTAATGAATTCGCGAACGGTACGACCGCGAGAAACACGCGCAATGAACATACCTACGAATGGTGACCATGAAATCCACCAAGCCCAGTAGAATACTGTCCAGCCTTGGAACCATGCTTCATCTGTACGACCAAACGGGTTACTTAGCGGAATAATATTCTCTACGTATGCCATAAGTGTGGTTGGAATCGAACCTAGACTCGCCGCCCAACCGATAAGACCAACAAGAATCAGTAGCAAGAACGCCACAACCATGTTGATGTTACTAATGACCTTAACGCCACCATCAATACCACGTACGACTGAAACAACAGCAAGCAAAGTTACAACGGTAATGACGACGATTTGTAGGCCCAGGCCTGGCTCAACACCAAATACGTGATGAATACCACTTGCCGCTTGTTGTGCACCTAAGCCCAGTGACGTTGCAAGACCAAACAAGGTCGCAAGAACGGCCAAGATATCCACGATATGACCAGCCCAGCCCCACGCGCGATCACCCAGAAGCGGGTAGAAGATCGAGCGCATAGAAAGCGGTAAACCTTTGTTGTAGGCAAAGAATGCTAAAGAAAGTGCTACAACACCGTAAATTGCCCATGGGTGAAGACCCCAGTGGAACATCGTCGCACCCAGTGCCAATCTCGCTGCTTCTGGTGTGTTTGCTTCAACACCGAGTGGCGTTTCATACCAACCAGTGAAGTAAGCGACAGGTTCTGCGACACTCCAGAACATTAAACCGATACCCATACCAGCCGCAAATAGCATTGCAAGCCATGACATGAACGAGTAATCGGCAACAGCGTCTTTACCACCTAGGCGGATTTTACCCATTGGCGAAACGATAAGTGCCAAACAGAAAATAACGAAAATATTACCTGCAATAATGAACAACCAATCGAATGAACCAATGATCTTCCATTTCAGCCCATCAAGTGCCGTCTTTGCGGTATGTGCATCTAGAACTAATGCAGCGACAAGAAACAGCGCAATTAAACCTGCACTAATACCAAAAACTGGGTTATGAACATCAAAACCCCATTTTTGAACGTTGTCTTGACCTACCGTATAGTCGGTACTATCGATACTGTACTTATCTATACCCTTTGTCATCGTTCCTCTCTATTTTTGTACTGTTTTTACGTACCAAACAAAAAAATCTTTCGAACACGATACGTTTTACATTCCGTGAAGGCGCAAGATCCTATCATTTGACACGTTTTTGTCTATCTTTTTGCTATGAAAAAATCCAATAACTTACTTTTCACTCAGCAATTTCCGCCTTTAAAAGGATAAACCACTAGCGCAATAGTTAGACCACAAACATTTATTGCTATAATAATTTTAGGTCTTCTTATTTTGTCTACACGACGCAACAAAATGAAATTGGAGACACTACTTAAAATTGTAGTGGTAATTTTTGATTCCACCCCTTTAAATAAGGGCGCATTTAAGTTAGTGTCGCCTCGATAAATGTTCCCTACAGACTGGATGAATAAATTGGAAAAGTACGAAGAAGTATTGGTCTCGATTCGTCAGATCATCCGCGCTATTGATTTACATTCTAAAAAGCTGAGCAAAGAGTCTGGATTGACCGCTCCACAGTTGATTTTGATGCGTGCTATCAATGAGTTAGATAACGTAACGATTAAACAGTTGTCTAGCCACACTAACATGAGCCAAGCGACCGCAACGACCATTCTAGATAGACTAGAACGAGGCCAGTTTGTTGAGCGTCAACGCAGTGTTCAAGACAAGCGTAAAGTGCATGCTGTACTTACGAGCAAAGGCCAAGAAGCCCTAAAGCAAGCACCAACGCCATTGCAGGAACACTTCATTAATCGATTCCAAAAACTGGAAGAATGGGAGCAGTCTCTGCTGCTATCTTCCGTTCAACGCATCTCAACAATGATGAATGCAGAGGATATCGATGTCGCTCCAATGCTAGAGCTTGGCAGCATTACAAAAGTCGATTAATTTCGCTCTCACGTGCTCGCTTTTTGCGGGCACTACTCTCCTACTCAGTTAACCCTGTTTCAAACGCATATTTCGCTAGCTCTGCCGTCGAATGTAAATCCAACTTGTGCTTAATGTTATGGCGATGCGTTTCTACCGTTCGGTAGCTAATGTTAAGTAGTGTGGCTATTTTCTTACTGCTGTTTCCTTGAGCGACTAATTTAAGCACCGCTTCTTCCCTGCGGCTGAGTGGATTCGTTTTTTGAGTGGCTGGCACCACCTCTTGGGTAAAAAGCGTTTGTGTGACAGACTCACAGAAATACGTTGAACCTTGATTCACCGTTTTTATCGCTTGCACCATTTTCTCGGCCGAGATTTCCTTGAGCATGTACCCTACTGCGCCCACCTCAGAAGGTTTTAAATATAGTCATCGCACCAGAATGTTATAAAAAATGGACAAATACGTATTCTTGGCTAAGTTTGAGATACCAGTTAAGG
>NZ_NCTH01000021.1:0-99353 GCF_002105475.1 Vibrio sp. ArtGut-C1
GTTCCTATAAGAACCATGCTTTCTTTCAGTTCACCCACATAATCTTAGATATTAACCATTATAATGGGTGTTACACCTTTAGGGATTCATAACAAGCTTTATTGTCACTTCTACAGTGTTTCGGTTAGCAATGCACCCCAAAAATGCCTCAAACTTTACCTTTTGATCGCCTAAGAGGTGTTTGAAAGGCACTTTTCCGATCAAGCTATATTGTCTTCCGACACTGCTTTGATGAAGCTGATTTTTGTTAGAATAAGATTGGTGTCAGCTCTCCGACCAAAGATGCGCTGCTACCAACGTTATGCATTAATGTATATCGTTTATGCCGATGTCTCTGAACAATGAAATTGGGTCATCGGCAGCTTCTTCATCCAGTAAGCACTTCATGGCTAAAGCCGCCTTTATCGCACTTGTCGACGCGCCCAAAATCTTCGCTTTCGCATTGATTAAATAGAGTAATTCTTCTTGCATACAAATCCTCCGTGGTGGTGGGTACGCTATGATAGTATACTGTATGAATACACATGTTTGGCGGTGGTTTTTTGAGCAATTAAGTCTGTCAGTGATGGTCAAGAATAATAATAAAGCCACTCGTTACGCTCGCACCGCTCACTATTCGCTAGGCATTTATGATTTTTCTTGACCATCGTTCTTTTAAATCCCCTTGTAGTGAGGTGATGTTTTCACGCAGTGATGACATCGCCTTACTAAACATTTCAGGGATATAGTGAACTTTTATTAATGAAAAAGATAATCCATATAGATCTCGACAGTTACTATGTCTCTGTAGAAGCAAGGGACAACCCCTCTTTACGTGGAATCCCTCTAGCTGTTGGAGGGAAAGATGGTCGCGGCGTTATTGCAACTTGTAGCTATGAGGCGAGAGCTTTTGGTGTGCGTTCGGCTATGTCTACAGCAAAAGCGTTACAACTTTGTCCAAGCTTAACGGTAGTGTCTGGAAATATGGAAAAGTATAAGGCGGTATCTAGGAAAATCCATGAAATATTTAGACGGTATACGGATGTAATAGAGCCACTGTCGTTAGATGAGGCATATTTAGATGTCACAGGTTCTAATTTGTTTCAAGGTTCAGCAACTTTAATTGCAGAAGACATACGTAAATCTATTCAAACGGAATTGAATTTAACGGCTTCAGCAGGAGTTTCCCCATTAAAGTTTGTTTCTAAAGTCGCTTCAGATGTGAATAAGCCTAACGGTATATGTATTGTCCCACCTTCTGAAATCCAAACTTTTATAGACGAATTAGAACTAGGGAAAATAAATGGTGTTGGGAAGGTGACGTTAGAGAAATTAAACAAACTTGGCTTGTATAAAGGGGAGGATATTAAGAATTTCGATAAAAACACGTTGATTTCAAAATTTGGTAAATTTGGGCATACGCTTTGGCAAAGGTGCAATGGTATTGATGATAGAGATATTGTTGTTGAAAGGGTAAGAAAGTCAGTAGGAGTTGAACGGACATACTTAAATGATATTCATAGCCTGGATGAATGCATACTTGTAATAAAGCCTTTGTATGTCGAATTAGAGCAAAGGTTAGAAAAAGCGCTTGCAGATAAAGTGATCACGAAACTCGGTGTGAAGTTAAAGTTCAACGATTTTCAACAAACAACGGTTGAACATAAGTATGATGAAATGGATATGCAGTTTTTTATCAAGTTATGTGAAGAAGCCGTTGCTAGAAGTCATGGACGAAGTATACGTTTAGTCGGACTAAGTGTTGGTATTGAACCCAAGGAATCAACTGATCAATTACAACTCCCTTTGTGATTTTTGTAAGTGGATTTTTAAGAAAATGCCCATTTTTTACATAAATTTCTCAGATTTTTTGTAAGGGAGAGTTGTAAGTGAAAATTTGTATCTAACTCTATGTTATAAATGATTATTCACTAACTCAGTCAGTTAAAATTACATTTTTCACCCACAAGTTTGCCGTTGCTGCCGTTGAGATGAGAGATAATCCTAGTTACCGTGGCATTGCACTCGCCGTTGGCGGTCATGAAAAACAGCGTGGCGTGATTAGCACCTGCAATTATGAGGCGCGCAAATATGGCGTTCGTAGTGCAATGTCAACGGCGCGAGCATTGCAACTCTGCCCCCATTTACTAGTCGTTCCCGGTCGAATGCACGTGTACAAACAAGTCTCTCTGCAGATTCGTGCTATTTTTGAGCGTTATACGCCTATCATTGAACCTCTATCATTAGATGAAGCATACCTCGATGTTACGGACTCGACAGCTTGTCGTGGCTCCGCAACGTTGATCGCGGAGTCTATTCGACGCGACATATGGAATGAGCTTGGGCTGACGGCATCGGCGGGCATTGCACCGATTAAGTTCCTTGCCAAAGTTGCCTCTGATATGAATAAACCCAACGGTCAGTTTGTTATCCCGCCAGATAAGGTCCAGGAAGTTATCGATACACTTCCGCTGGAAAACATTCCTGGTGTTGGGAAGGTGAGTCTTGAGAAGCTACATCAAGCGGGCTTTTATCGATGTGAGGATATTAAAAACAGCGACTATCGTGAATTGCTGAGACAGTTTGGTCGTCAGGGAGCATCTTTATGGCAGCGTAGCCATGGAATTGATAATCGAGAGGTCGTCGTTGAGCGAGAGAGAAAATCCGTCGGTGTGGAACGGACATTCAGCCAGAATATCTCGAGCTATGATGAATGTTGGCAAGTGATCGAGGATAAACTTTATCCTGAACTCGAGAAACGCTTAGAGCGTGCAAGCCCAGATAAATCGATTATTAAACAAGGTATTAAAGTCAAATTTGCCGACTTTCAACTTTTTCCCAATGCGCCCATTATGGCGATTTCTTGTCAATTGATAGCATCCTCTAGCCAAAGCTGATTGAGTGCAGCGCGTCGCTTCAGACGCATAGCTGAACGAAAGTTATTCATCACTAAAAGTATGGCTTCGATATAATTAACATTTCTTAGTTTTAACCTAAAAATGAATAACCAGCGCATAAAAATGCAATAGGCTGCTCACGTCAGTATTAGACTAAAACTATAAATGATAGATTATTTCTGAACTTAAGAAGCTCTATCCTTTGCTTTCGATATGTATTCTTGTTGAGTCAATTCCGACTTAACAAATTCATCATCAAGTAGAGTGAGAAAATGTCGACAACGATTGATACTACCTAAATCAAACTGGCTTTCGTCTTCCGTTAGTTTCAGTTTTTCTTTGTAGTACACCTTGCTCATTGCAAACTGCATAATTGTATCGTTGGCAATCTCTTTTTCAATAACAGCCGATCCCTTACATACTTTCACAAGCTTTCTGGCAAATGACGTGTCATTGTTCATTTGATCTTTAAACTTGGTTAGGTCTTTAACAATAGCTTTATCTTCGATAGTCGCGCAATACTGTACAGCTTTACTATGAATAATCTTGTCAAAACCGAATTCTTTTTCTAATGCGTTCACATTTTCAATTAAATAATCATCGCCAATTTTGGCAAAAACGAACCTATTGCCTAAACGAAGAACGTCATGTGTCAGCCTTACAACCCTTGACTCATGTGTGGTAAGGAAAATCGTCTTTCCTGGAGTTGCAATGTATGAATGGTGTATGTACTGAAAGAATGACATTACTTTGCCATCATTATTTCGTAAGCGAATAATATAACCTCGTAGCTTACCCAAACCCGCATCTCTTGCTGGGTATGTATCTAATGGTTCATCTGCACGAAGGTTATTCACTGTATCCAGAAAACTAAACTCAAATGGCTTATCCTCATCGTCAAAATCAAAATGATAAAGAGCATGGTTACGCCCATCTTCTTGAGAAAGAGCAGGACAAGTGAAGTTTTCATTATTTGAATAGCTTCTGGTTAAAGCATCGACAAAATCATCACGATAGTCAGCTAACAATTTGTCGTCTACATCAGAGTCATAAATCTGGTTAGATTTATCGACAAAATATATCTTGATACCAATGCAAGAGTCAGTTATTTCCTTAATGGCAGCTTTAGCATTAGTTGTATTCATTCTCTAACCTTCCTTACAAAACAGACCGTCTTAGATATAAATTGATAATGAACATTAACTCCTTGTTTTATATCGTCCTTTGCTATAGCCGTAACAGCTTCGTAGTGATTGTTTTGGTCAGCAAGTGTGATGCGATACAACTTGTAACCAAATATAGCCAAAGTGGGGTTTGCGTAATACATACCAGTTCTGATAAAAATCAGACCAATAATCACCAGAAGAAATAAATAGGCTAGTAGGCGAGGTATTGAATCAAAATTAAATCCAACGAATGGAATGATATATGTAGCGAGGAAAGTTAGATGCTCGTAACTCTCACTTTTAGACTCTAAAACACGAAGAGTATCAGAGGTGTTTCCCGATAATTTATATTCGAATTCTCTACGTATTAACTCACATACGCCAATCATAAAAACCATAAAACATGGTAACCAATTAGCCTTAATATAATCGATAACTGATAAAGGTTCACATCCCGCAGCAAGCTTACATGGATCGGTATCTAACGAAATAAGCATGACCAAGAAAAAAGAAACATAAGCGATAAGATATACAGCTTTACCTGATCAATAACCCTCATGTTTTCTCCTACTTCCATTTAATAGGTCTAGCTTTGCTTAAGTAAGCCTGATGACATCACCAGTAATCAGGCTATGTTAAACAAAAGACACATCCAGAGATGTCGATTACCTAAACTATCTATTTTTCAATGACAAACCTATCTTAGCGTCTATACTCATATGAAACCACATCAACATCGATATTTTAGCCTTAAATCTGCCCCCCCACACCTTTAAACTTCTCAACAAAAGCAGCGATCTTACGGAACACAGTCTGCTTAAGAGTTCGGTATTTAGGATTGAGTGGGCTTAACTTCGGCAATGCTTCTGTCAGCGCGGTGCCATTCTCAGATGCATACTCACGCTTTAACGATGAGGTGATATAGCGTTTAGCAGCCTCTTCATTCAATTTTTCAGAATCAATGATCGCCTCTGCTTCGCGTTTTTGTTCTGCTTGTGCAAACTTGAAAAACGCGTCAATGATGCTGGCTTTATCACTAATTTCATCTAAATTAGTTTGATTAATAAAATCAACAACTAGGCTCTCTTTAGCGCGATTACCAAGGCTACCACGGATAAGACGGCGCACTTCATCGATTAACCCTTCTTTGCTCTTGTTCTTCTTGTTGTGCTCAAAGATCAGCTCAAGAATGTAATCAAGATTAATTTCTTGCGATTTAAGCAAATCGACCTCAAAAACGACATCGTCCCAGTCCATGGTCGGTTTATCTTTTTCCTGGCCTTCTTTCTCACGACGTAGCCAATCACGGGTATCGTTATAAGTAGAACGATAATCCTGAACCACACGTTCGTTTGGCATTTCTATCGTCTGCATTGCCGCAATGTCTTCATCGTTCAGATAATATTTTTCTTTGAACGCTTCAACAGCCTGCTCATCACTAGTATCTAGGTTTTGCAGCGCTTTAAGACCGGCGAACTCATCGTAGTTCTGTAGGATATTTTCCGCTTTAAGATATTCGCCAAACAACTTAGCAAAGTCTTTTTTATCTTGTTCTTTGACGATGTCTTCAGGGTTAGGGAAACGCTCCTGCAACTCCCTAACAATCTCGACAAAACCACGGCGAGCCTGACCCGTGACAATATCGGTAAAGCCTTCCATGTACTCTTTGTAGCTCTTTTCGAGTACAACGTTCTTCGTGTTTTTATCCCCAAACAAGGTAATAGCATCAACGGTCGCTTGTTCTAGGTCTCGGAAAGTAACAATGTTGCCAAAGGTCTTAGTTGCATCATAAATACGGTTAGTTCGAGAGAATGCTTGCATCAAACCGTGATAACGTAAGTTCTTATCAACGAATAAAGTGTTCAGCGTTGGCGCATCAAACCCAGTTAAGAACATCCCAACTACAATCAGCACATCGATTTCTTGCTTCTTCACTCGCTGAGCAAGATCGCGGTAGTAGTTTTGAAAACCATTGCTGTCTACACCAAAGTTGGTCTTAAACATCCTGTTGTAATCATCAATTGCAGCGCTTAGAAATTCTTTGGCACTGCTATTCATTGCCGTCACTTCAAAGCTTTCATCTGCGATATCACCGATGGCATCTTGCTCTTCATTCGCAGCAAAGGAAAAGATGGTTGCGACTTTCAGTGGTTTTTCAGCATCTTTCTGCAGTTGCGAAAAGGTCTCATAGTAGGCTTTTGCTGCATCAACGCTACTTACTGCAAACATAGCATTAAAGCCTTTTGCGCCCTTGTAAGCCCGATGCGTTTTCTGATTAAAATTATTTAAGATGTACTGCGAGATCTCCCGAATACGCATTGGATGCAAAAAGGCTTGCTTGTTTTCAGCCGCGCTGAGCTTTTTATCATCTTGCTCCGTTTCAATACTCTTGAACTGAGGACGAACATCGTTATAGTCCACTTTAAACTTAAGGACTTTTTCATCACGAATCGCATCAGTAATGACGTAAGTGTGAAGTTGCTGACCAAAAACACTACCGGTTGTTTCTGCTCCAAGCGCATTGTCAGGAAAAATAGGCGTTCCAGTAAAACCAAATTGGTAATACTTTTTAAATTTCTTCTTAATGTTCTTTTGCGCTTCACCAAACTGGCTGCGGTGACATTCATCAAAAATAAACACGACTTGCTGCTTGTAGACAGGCAAATCACTTTCACTCTTGATTAAATTGTTGAGCTTTTGAATGGTGGTAACAATGATTTTGTTATCGTCTTTATCCAGGTTACGTTTAAGCCCAGCTGTACTCTCTGAACCATTCACGCTATCCGGTGAAAAGCGCTGGTATTCCTTCATGGTCTGATAATCGAGGTCTTTACGGTCAACAACAAAGAATACCTTATCTACAAAATCTAATTTCGTAGCTAATCGTGCTGCTTTGAAACTGGTGAGCGTTTTACCCGAACCGGTGGTATGCCAAATATAACCACCGCTTTCCGTATTGCTCCAGCTTTTGCTGTTATAGGCGTTTTTAATCTTCCACAAAATGCGCTCAGTCGCCGCTATTTGATAGGGTCGCATCACCAGCAAAGTGTTGCTGACATCAAACACGGAGTAACGCAGAATCACTTCCAACAAGGTTTCTTTTTGGAAGAAGGTTGCCGTAAAGTCTTTTAAATCTTTGATGAGATTGTTGTCTGACTTCGCCCAGTTCATGGTGAAGTCATAGCTGTTTTTGTTGCGCTTAGTGGTATTAGCGAAGTACCGAGTATCGGTGCCATTTGAAATCACAAACAGCTGTAAGTACTTATATAAAGAATTTTCAGCATTGAAGCTTTCTTTGCTGTAGCGATGAACCTGGTTAAAAGCTTCACGAATCGCTACACCGCGCTTCTTCAGCTCAATTTGAACCAATGGTAATCCATTGACTAAGATAGTCACATCATAGCGGTTAGCATGGCTCCCAGTCTGTTCGAACTGTTTAATTACCTGAACTTTATTACGTGCGATGGTTGTCTTATCAAACAGGTAGATATTTTCAATATGACCATCATCAAATACAAAATCGTAAATATAATCGCTGTGTACTTTACGCGTTTTCTCGATGATGTTGTCACTTGGCGTATTTAAGTATTGTTCCTGAAAACGCCCCCACTCAGCGTCGGTAAACTCAACTTTATTGAGATCTTGAAGTTGAGTCCGCACATTTGCCATCATTGAGTCTGGGGTTGTTAACTCAGGCAAAAACTCATAGCCTTGATTCTGCAAATCCTGAATCAGTTCTCGTTCTAAATCACTTTCACTTTGATAACTATCACTAGGCTGCAATTGTTTGGTGTATTTATCTAAGACGATAAAGTTATTGGATTCTGCAATCGTTTTATAGTCAGTCATTTTGCGCTTCCTGCTGCCAATAGCTGTAGTTCTCCATTAAATTGTCCAACAGAAGCTTCACTGTTTGTTTTTCTTGTTCATTTGGTTCTGAAATAACTTCACTGGACAGAGAACTATGGCTGGTAAATTGAATAATACGGTTTAAATAGGCCTGTTTATTACCTGGGACAGTGTTTAACAGCTCTCCCCATTCAGGGTAACCCAAGAATCCTGCTGTTTTTTCGTATAAATTACGCAGCAGCATAAAGTGATAACGCTCTATTTGGTTGTGCTCTATCGCTTGTTCGAGGAGCTGTTTTAAATGCAAGTGATATGAAAAACTCTTGTTGGAATCGCCATACTTCACATTCAAGTTAAATGTGCCATCCTCAAAGCGCTCCAGTAGATAACAACCATCTTTCTTGTTGCCTTTATTGAGTCCCAACTCGTTGTGAAGAACGTTGTAGAATAGTGGGCTATGTGTAGTGATAATAAACTTAAGTCCATGCCCATTGGTAAAATCGCTAGACTTAATTAATGCCGCCAGATCGACCGCCAACTGAATAAGATGGTTATCGTCTAAGGAGCTAACAGGATCATCAATGAACACATAGTTTAGCTTATCGAAGGCATTAGTTTCTCTATCGTCGATTTCGGGAACATTAAGCACTTCAATCACTTGCTCAAGTAAGCTATAGAATACGCTCCAAATCAGGTTGCTTTCTTCACCCTTAGAAATTTTTAAATTCCCTAAATGATCGTCGTCCCCAGCTACCATTGAAAAAGAGACTTCGGAAAAATCAGCACTAAACTCCGGGGTCAATTTACTGTTTGTCAGACGTTGAAAATGAGCAACGATGTTCTGGTCTTGCCCTTGGTCTTCAAAAACCCATTTGGTGAACGCGTTTGGATGTATTTTTAGCTTTCGAGTCTCGTCCGCTTCTAAGTCGTTATCCCAATAGAAAAGGTCTTCAGTGAAGGCGTTGTAGTAGAGGATATTTTTGTTCGACAGCCCTAACAGATCTTCAGCATCCTCTTCATTTACTTCGGCTGCGAGCATTTCCTTGAATGTTCTCGAAAGTCGAGTTTTTCCTGAACCATTAAACGCATAGATTAACTGTATTTTCTTAGGCGAATTTCTGAGTTCTTCTGCAATCTCAGTCAGTGATTTCCCCATACTATGCAACTACCTCCTGCTTAGGAAAACTCAACAGTAGCTCCCGATAATACCCGTATTGCTTTTGGCGTAGTTCTATTTCTCGCGGCAAACCATCAGATATCGAACTAGTAAATGTATAGAACTTATCTAATATGGAAACAATACGTTCTTTTTCTTCAAGTGAAGGGTTAGGAATACTAATACTGTTTAAGTTCTTTTTATTCAGCTTTGGCTGTGCAGCTCCTGAAATGTAAGGAGTTAGATCGATACTATTTAGGTAGTACTCTACATACCTTCTCTCAGCATAAGTTTCAAACTTCAGCACATGAGCGTGATTATTTACCCAGTTTTTACCACTAATACTAAATGCAATAGGTGTGTTTCTTGCCAACAAGTTGGCTCCATCTTCTGAAACAAGCAAAAAGTCTCCATCAAAGATGAAATCTTTAACATAATCAACAATACCGGACGCACCGTAGTATGGAATATCACCAGGTACTCTCTGTCCACTAGTTATTGGCTTGCGTTTAGAGTCTAAGTTGTCAGCAAGTTCGCCTAATGACTTCCACTCGACAGCACCTTCATCAAAGCTCAACAATTGGTCACGGTAGTAGTTGTATTGTTTTTTCCGCATGTTAAGCTCAGCGGTCAGCTCAGCGGTCAGCTCAGCGGTCATGGCAGTAAATGAGTCCAGAATACGCACAATTTCGGCTTGGATTTCCAATGATTTCTCTGGGTCTTCAGGACATGGAATTGGAACTTTAATTTTAGCTAGATTATCTTTTGATACTCGACGTACCTTGATCCCTGTGATGAATGGTCTTTTTTGCTCTTGGAATGCTTCTGTTTTAAAAAAGTAAGCTAAATATTTAACATTTTGTTTATGTCGATATAGCATCATATCGCCAGAAATAGCAGTTTGCCCCCCAAGCCATGCTAAAGGTTTAACTACATCCTCATCATTTTCTGAAGTCGTTGCTAACAATAAGTCGTTTTGTTCAGCTTTTCTCAGTTTACCTGCCAACTCTTCAGAAACATAAGTAAATGTTTTATCTGCACATAAGCCGTATCTCGTATAGATCTGACCATAGTGAATCGCGGGAAACCCCGTTTCAACAAGGTCTTTTTTTTGCAGGCCGTTACCACGAATAAATTCGCCAATTTCCCCCAAAGCCTGCCATTCGACATCAACCCCATCCAGAAGCTTCTCTAAATAGCTCAAAGTACTCATGCCTCAAGCTCCTCACCTTCAATTTCCGCAACAATAGCGTCAATATCACTGCGAAGCGCATCGATTTTAGCGACGGTGGTTTTAAGTTCAGCATTAAGTTCTACAATATCCACTAACTCGCGGTTGTCTTTAGCTTCAACATAACTGCTTACCGAAAGGTTGTAGCTATTGTCTGCGATGACATCCAAATCAACGGATTTAGCAAAGTGCTCCACGTTTTCTTTGCTAGCAAACACGTTCATGATTTGCTGAATATGGCCCGGATTTTTTTCGTCATCGTTATCCGTTAAAACGTTGTTATTTGTTTCCTTTTTAAATAGGCCGCTTGCATCAATAAACTGGGTAGTTGTGTCTGTCTTGTGTTTAGAAAGCACCAAGATATTCACGGCAATGGTGGTACCAAAGAACAAGTTTGGTGCTAGCGAGACAACAGTTTCAACATAGTTATTATCAACAAGATATTTGCGGATTTTTTGTTCCGCCCCACCGCGGTAAAAAATACCAGGGAAGCAAACAATAGCCGCTCGACCTTTGCTAGAAAGATAACTAAGCGCATGAAGCACAAAAGCAAAATCAGCTTTAGATTTTGGTGCAAGCACGCCGGCAGGTGCAAAGCGTTCGTCGTTGATTAGTGTCGGGTCATCACTACCAATCCATTTAACCTAATAAGGCGGGTTAGAAACAATAGCGTCGAATGGTTTATCATCGCCAAAGTGTGGTTCGCGAAGAGTATCCCCTAACTGAATATTAAACTTGTCGTAGTTGATGTTGTGTAAAAACATATTCATACGAGCCAAGTTATAGGTCGTGTGGTTGAGCTCCTGTCCAAAAAAGCCATCTTCAATGATATGTGCATCAAAGTGCTTCTTAGCTTGAAGTAGCAAAGAACCTGAACCAGCAGCAGGGTCGTAAATCTTATTAACGCTGGTTTGTTCATGCATAGCTAGTTGGGCAATCAGTTTGGATACGTGTTGAGGCGTGAAGAATTCGCCTCCGGATTTACCCGCATTCGCTGCATAGTTAGAAATCAAGAACTCGTAAGCATCACCAAACAGGTCAATCTGGTTTTGGTCAAAGTTACCCAACGGAAGATCTGCAACTCCTTTTAACACTTTGGCTAGACGTTCATTTTTAGCTTTTACTGTGTTACCTAAGCGGTTACTCGTAGTATCAAAATCCGCAAACAGGCCTTTAATGTCTTTTTCTGAATCGTAGCCGTTGGCTGAGTTTTCGATATCTGAAAAGATAGCAGCAAGGTCAGTATTTAGGTTCTCATTTTTAGATGCACTAGCGACTACGTTGCTAAATAGCTGACTTGGATAGATAAAGTAACCTTTAGTCTTAATTGCATCATCTCTGGCAAATTCGATATTTTCGTCATCATCCGACATAGCTGCATAGTCTACGCTTTCATCTCCACCGGTAATGAAGTGAACAAAGTTCTCACTGATAAAGCGATAGAACAAAGTGCCTAGTACATACTGTTTAAAATCCCAGCCATCTACTGAACCACGAACATCGTTGGCGATCGCCCATATCTGGCGTTGCAGGGCGGCGCGTTGCTGGCTACTTGTCATTTTTATTATTCCTGTTTCAATTCGTTTTGAGCCATTATGAGCTCATTATCTGTCGAGTATTATAACGATCAAAGGGATACGAATCTAACCGCTTGTTGTAAAAGTACTAACTTCGGATTAATTTAAGTCAACATCCATAAAAATAAGGAGTTAGCATGAAAGTTTACCTTGATGATGAACGACCGACTCCGAAAGGATGGTATCGGGTTTACTGGCCTGAAGAAGCTATTGCCTTGCTACAAGTATTTTTATTAGTTTTTGGTTCTGCGGTTAAATCCGAGCGATGGTTGACTAAGGAAAAAACATTTTCCCTCATCGTCATCTAGTAGAAGTAATGAGGCATGGATAGTGTACAAGCATGAATGATGCGATCTTGGTTGCATATTGACGTTTTGTGATTGCCTTCTAAGCTTGTCTCAATGTTATCCATAGATCGAAGCTAGGTGGTTGCGTATTTACATAAAGGCGATCTGGTTATTGGTTGATCTGCTGGGATGAAAATACGCAGGTGATTGACTTTGGTATAACGCTACAAAGCACAAGCTTTTCCATATTCTTAGTTATCCTATTTTATTCCCCCCAAACTAATTTTTGTCCAAGAGTGTGCTATGCATTAATGGCAAACCTCTCTTGATTCCTTCTCCGAGCCAAAAAACGTATCACGCAGGTTGCGTGATGCAACTTGCGTGATGAGTTTGCTTTTATTTGTGGAAAAGACCAAGTAATAAATAAGTAAAGATATCGTTCCAATCAATCAGGTTTATATTGTCTTTTTCTCTATTAGGTGCTTCCTCTAGACTATGGTGTAGTGGTCAACTAAAATTGGCCACGGTTTTAGAGCTTTCCCAATACAGTCGTTCAGACTCATTGGGTGTTAGACCACCATTATATTGATGTGGCCTGAGTTGGCTGTAGTAGCCCGAGATGTATCGAGTTATATGTTCTCTCGCTTCGCTAAAACTCCGATAACCCGACACGGGTATCCATTCTGTCTTTAAGCTTCTGAAGAACCGTTCCATCGGACTGTTGTCCCAGCAATTACCTCGCCTAGATAAGCTTTGCTTGATTTGATAACGCCACAACAGTTGCCGATAAGAACGACTGGTGTAATGACTTCCTTGGTCGCTGTGGAACATCACGCCTTTGGGCTTACCTCGTGATTCAAACGCCATAGAGAGTGCTTTCCCTGTCAACTTACTATCAGGCGATACTGACATCGCCCAACCAATTGGCTTTCTCGCGAACAGGTCGATGACAACAGCAAGATACATCCAGCGCTGTCCCGTCCAGACATACGTCACATCACCGACCCAGACTTGGTTGGGAGCGGTAACGGCAAATTGTCGAGACAGATGATTGGGGATCTCTACGTGCTCTTGTGATGCCTTTCGATATCGGTGCTTCGGTGTTTGACAGCTTACCAGCCCTAATAATTTCATTATCTTAGAAGCTCGATAACGGGTCAGTTTTATACCTTGAGCCGTCACCATGTCGGCAATGCTTCTCGCACCCGCAGAGCCGTTGCTTGCCGTATGAACTTCTTTAATAAGACTTTTTAGCTTCACCAACTCTGGAGAAACACGCTTAGGGCGACAACGCCAGTATTTGTAACTGCTGCGGTGGACACTGAACACATGACACAAGGTGGTTATATTAAAGCTCTGCCTGAGTTTCTCGATTATCGCGAGTTGTTCAGTGAGTCCGACATCAAGAGAGCTGTAGCCTAATGGGATGGTCTGCTCCTCCCTCTGATATCTATACTCAGCAAGGGAGAGCGCAAAAGCAAGGAGACCGACCATGTCTAGTTCAAATGTGTATATCTACGGTATCGACCTAGGAAAAAACTGGTTTCACATCGTAGCAATGGGTCGTCAAGGGCATATTCTCTGGCGAAAAAAGCTTAATCGAAATCAGCTTAAAACCTTTGTGATTAACACTCCACCTGCCGTTGTAGCGGTTGAAGCTTGTCCGGGTTCCCAATACTGGGGAAGATTGTTTAATGATGCAGGATTCTCAGTGAAAATTATTCCCGCTCAGTTTGTTAAGCCGTACTTAAAATCAAACAAGAATGACTTCAATGATGCTGCTGCCATCGCTGAAGCAGGCAGCCGTGGCACTATGCGTTGTGTTTCTTTAAAGACACACGAACAACTTGCCTTACAAGCGACTCACCGAGTAAGGCAGCGCTTTATTGTCGAGCGCACTGCAACTGTCAACCAAATGCGGGCTTTACTGCTTGAGTACGGTATTACAGTTCCTGTAGGTCGCAAAGTTTTCGAACGTAACTTACCTCGCATCTTAGAGGATGCGGAAAATGGGCTTCCTGACTTTATCCGCGCTTTAGTGTTCCGCTTGCGAGAGCGCTGGCAATATCTTGATGTTCAAATTGACGATATGAGCGAGCAATTACAACAGGCCTCAATTGCATCAGAGAAGTGCCAACTTATATCCAGCATTCCGGGTATTGGTCCAATTGTCGCAACTGGGTTAATTGCAGCGGTTGGCTCCGGCACTCAATTTAAACGAAGCCGAGATATGTCAGCATGGTTAGGCTTAGTTCCCAGACAATACTCCACAGGTGGGAAAAGCAATCTTGGCGGTATAAGTAAAAGAGGTAACGTTTATCTACGCCGACAGGTGATACAAGGGGCTAAAGCATTAAAGATACACATGAAGCGAGACAAATCCGCACTTGGGCAGTGGATAGCCAAGTTAGAGGCGACACATCATCACCATGTTGTTTTAATTGCCTTGGCTAACAAGATAATGAGAATTTGTTGGAAGGTATTGACCTCAGGTCAGGAGTATCAACCTTATCCAGCTTCGGCTGCGAATTAACATATAACGAATTATATTTGCCATAGATTTTGCGAGAAACAAGCTGATGACAGAAGCGTTGAACCCACGATGTTGAAGCCTGGCTAAAAAAGCAGTCTTTTATGACTGAGCGCTTTATTAGGACAACAACGTGCGGATCCCATCAAGGCCAGAACACTCGATGGTTCACAAACAGGCCGGATACATTGACGCAAACGTATTCTGACAGCGAGCTTTTACTTGCAAAAACGGAGCAGACCATACATTTTTTAATATTTCATTGTGCTCTTCAAGGCGTGCAAGTTTCTTCTTCAGCTCTCGTATCTCAATCTGCTCTGGTGTCATTGGTGAGGCTTGAGGTGCTACTCCCATTCTTTCTTGCTTGAGCTGCCTTACCCACTTATCCATTGTCGATTTACCCACACCCATGGCTTTTGCGGCTTCAACAACGGTGTAGTTTTGGTCGAGAACAAGTTGCGCTGCTTCGAGTCTAAATTCCGCACTGAAAGTACGTCTGATTCGCTTAGTCATAGTTTCACCTGTCATTTTATGAGGTGTATCTTAACACCTCTAATCAGGTGGCCAAATTCACTATGCCACTACAACATGCTTAAACTCACTTGTGCACAGTCTCGCCTCCTCCTAAACAAAAAACAGGAACGCCGTCGTTATAACTAGTCATACAGTGCCTTTGAAACTGTTCTCATCTTTTATTTTTGCGTAAAATATGCACATAAAGTAAAAGGAATACCAAATGAAAAACAGATGGTTAGGTATGGCTTGTGTGCTTCCTTTATTGGTTGCGTGCAATAGCGAAAGTTCAGCAGTCGCGGTGTCTAGCGAGACCGTCTCACAAAAGCAAATAGATACGATAACGTCGAATATCAATAAGCTCTACCCAGAAGCAACTCCGGAACAAAAGCAGAAAGCGGCAGAAGTGGTGGTGAGAGCGATCGAGAACATGGTGTTCGTCGAAGGCGGAAGCTTTGATATGGGCGATTTCAAGATGGATTGTGATTTCCCATCAAAATCTGAGAATCATTTAGATTGGTCTCCTGATGCGCAGTGTTTAAGTCATTTTGCTAGTAGTATGTTTGGTGCTCAGTACTTGCACAGGGTAACTCTCGACTCTTATTCGATATCTAAGTATGAAACGAGCTTCTTGGATATGGAGTGGATGCGCCAAATAAATGGATTACCGGTAGCAGCCAATAAACTAAAAGGGTATGTACAACTTAAAGAAGCTGTTGAACGCGGTACAGAAGAATATTCTACTTTAATCAAGCGGCATTTGAAGCATCAGAAAGTTGCGAAGACCAAAGCATGGCAAGAGAGTAAAGATTATTGTCAGTGGCTAGGAGAGGTATCCAATTTACCTTTTGACCTTCCCACCGAGGCACAGTGGGAATTCGCAGCTCGAAGCCGTGGACAGCATTACTATTATGCAACCAATGATGGTTACCGCTCTCTTAAGGAAGGACAATATTACGATCCAAATTTCGGTAGATTCAAAGATATACTACCTACAGAAGTCAATAGCAGCACTAGTACTGAGGAATATATCGGCCAATGGCCTGCTAATCCCTTGGGTATTTATGGGATGAGCAATGGTATTTCTGAATGGGTTAATGATTGGTACGAAAAAGACTATTACCTCAGCTCAGCGGAAACTAATCCTGTAGGTCCAAATACAGGAACACAAAAAGTTTTACGCGATAGCGTAAGCAATAAAATGACCTTTGGACGTAGCGGAGAAGATTTAGAGTCGGATGTCTATACTTCACGACTTAGCTTTCGTTGTTCAGTTCAGAAACTGAAACCTTTGACGAAGTAAAATCGAGCAGACCCAACTGGGCCTGCTGTCTATACGTAGGGGAACATGCCGCTAACACCGTATAGTGAAGCATATTGTTGCTCTATTTGTACTCTTTTATGAGTAAAGTCTGTGCTGTTATAGGGTGTAAAAGGAGCATACGCAATTTCAACAGCAGAGTTTGTTTCTGCTAAGGCTGCTACCCAAAGATTAAATTCTTTTTGCTGCTTCCCATCAAGTGTGGCATTGATTCGTTGAATGCTCTTAAAGAGAGCTTGTTCACCTGAAACCTTTTCTCCTTTGTCATTCATTCTCGCAAGAATTTCTTCAAACTTATGCCAACTATGGGTACTTTCTGCGAGTAATTTACAAATGGCGTCCTCTTGCTTTTCCTCCCAATTGAATATGAAGGTTCGCGTTAAAGTATCGAGCATTCTGCCAATTGCCTCAGGTTGGAGTAGGTCAAAAGAAACTCCGCTGCGCGTCGAATCATTTAATACGCGTTCTGCTAATGTTATTGCTTCACTCTCGAAATTTAGCGCTTCTTGCCTCGCTTCCCTAATGAGTTGTATCGTGTTATGCCCTTTCTCAACTGCGCTTTTAAGAGCATCATGAGGTGAGACGAATCCTTCGGCAATCGCAAAGGCAAAGTAAGTCGCATCCACCAAATATTTATATGCTTCGTTATTAATGTTATCTAAACGTCGGTAGTCGATATATTGAAGTCCTTGCCAGATTACTTTCGCTAGATTCCAAATTTCTTGTGCGTTTATAGCGACCGAAAAGCCACCGCCGCCGCCTGCCCCCCAAACCAGTTTGGCTGAGATTTTAAGGAAGAACTTTGTACCATCTAAATAGAGCTCAAAATCCGCATTATATCCACCACCAACGGAAACATTACCTTCGGTCTGAATTTCAGCCAAAGAGTTAAAGTTTGTGATTTGATCTATTTCTGGCGCTTTCCATTGAACGCCACCTACAAACTCACCACTTAACTGGCCTCCACCAAAAACACTGGCCTTGATGCCAATTTGACCACCTCCTGCGTTGCCCATGCTCACATGAGGGTCAAACAATATCCCAACATCATCACCAGTTTCCGGCTTTCTGTTACTGACACCGCCTTTTACTTGAGCAACTACGCCCACAAAACAACCCACTTTCATTTTGGCATTAAAGCGAAAACTGCCAAAGGAGTGTAAGGCTGGCTGACCATTCGCATCGGTGTAATTTAGGCATGGCGTATAACCCGCATCGCTAGGTAAGAAGACTTCTGCCGTAATGGCCGCTTCAAAGGCAGAAAAGCCCGCAGAAGCACCTACACCTAAATCTACGTTTCCTTTCGCATTACCGTGCTCATCCTTCTCAAACGGGTTTAACTCAGCATCGACAGCCGCTTGCATTCCCCAGCGACCAAGTTGCGCCTCAGAACTCACCGCAAACATTGTATTGCCTTCATCGTCGCGTAAGAGTGTATCCGTCGATTTCCATTCGGCAATTTTTCCGCCGGGCGCCTGCCATTTCGCAAGATTGGCTTTAATATCGGGGCCAAGCTTTTTCTGCTCAAGGTCGCTGGTAATATCGTCAGCGATAGCTTTACCAAATTCTTTGATATTTCCCGTACGTAATGCTCGGTTCGCGTTGTTGGTATTAGAGGTATTTCGCCAACTATTACGAACGGTAGTTTCCTCTTGAAAGAATGCTTCTCGAACATAGGTGTAAACGCCGCGATTAATCGAGTACAACTCTCTAACCCCAGTATTTGTTACAATGCCATCCAATGTTCTCTCTTTTACCGCCATTTTTTTAGCATCAACAGGCTTGCCAGAAGAGCTCTCTTTGGTTGGTGGTACTTTGGCCATCTTTTCCCACGTCGCAAGCTCTTTCTTAAGGTTTGGTACGACTGTCGCAGTCAAACGCTCTTTTAGCTCAATGGCTGAGTCTTCAGAGCCAAACCAATTTGAGTATTCCTCAATGTAGCGGATACGCTTTTTCAACTCGGTTACTTTAGCGTTAGCCATTCGCTGGTTTTCTAAAGCTTTTTCTCTCTCAACCTTTTCTTTTCGAGACTGTTCTGCTTTGACACTTGCTGGATTCTTACGGCTGGGATCTGGCAATATGCCTGCGTATATCAGGTCGGCGCATAGGGCTTCTCGCTTTTGCGTATGCTTTTCCAACTCAGCCCATGTTTCTTTGCCCGTTGGAGCTTGATGGACTAGGTCACTGTAGCATTGAAATAACTTCGTCGTTTCTTCGATTTCCTTATCAAGCTTTTCCACCGATTCTTTCGTTAGGCAATAGAATCGGTTCGCTGATTCACCCGTGGCAAAAATGATATCTTCAATTTCCTTTGGTTCACACAAAGGCGGCGCAACAATTGTCCCTTTCTCTTTTGGACACATTTTGGCGATTGGCTCTACCGGAAACTCGACAGGGATAGGCTCTTCCTCTTCCTGACTAGGAAGGATTAACGTATCGCCAACTTGGATTAAATCAGGATTTGGTTGGTACTTGGGGTTTAGTTCTAACAAGATGTTGAAGTTAACACTTTGCTCGATACCGATGCCAATAAGGGTGTCACCGGGTTTAATTACGTAGGTTTTGTTACTCATGAAACGCGTCCATTACCATTGCTGCGCAATGTTTTGCATTGTGCTCAGTTGTTCTTGCGAGAGTGTCCAAGGTTGAATTGACGTAGTAGCCTTATTAGCGTGGAATAAGTTAATACTTAGCCATTGTTTGCTATGCCAATGCAGAGATGAGAGTAAAGGAAACATTTGTCGTCGCTCCTCATCACTTAATGCTGCCATTAAAGGTACTAGAGTTCTGGGCTCATAAAATCGAAACAATGCTTCTCCTTGACTGCGCGACACAAAGAGACGCTGACGCAATGAGGCTGCTACCTCCGAAGAAGAGTGAGTGGGCGAACTCCAAACCAAACAACCACAAGGGGTCTGGCTCATCTTAGCTACGCATGCCTGAAGTGCCTCTTCTGATGACCCGATAGAAACTAAGACAGGCCCCTCGTTAAGGTGTGATAGACGAGTACCAGCCATCAACGGGATAACCTCGAATGACTCAAGATGCACCTCCAATTTCTTTTTCCATTCAGGCCAAAGAAGAGGTTCGATAATCGCGTACGCTTGTTGATTCGTAATTAGGTTCGGTTGGGCATTACCTTGAATTCGCCAGTTTGGATTTAGCTGTGTATTTGACATGTTTTACCGCTCCCACAATCACACAGTTCTTGTATTAAGCCACCATCTTCAACAAACCCTTTATAAGCGGCCGGAGACATAACAGGTGGTGTTTTCTTCGCTATAGACAATCCTTTAGGACGCCTTGTAGAAACGCTGCTGTTGCCGTTTGCCGCACCGCCCGGATTGATGTCTACCTTGCCTCCCGTAGCGGTAACGTTACTTGCACCATCAATCGTGATTGAAGTGCCGTTTAAATGAATATTACCGCTGCTCTTTAGCACTAAGCTGGATGCACCGACTTGCACCTTGATTTCATCCGCAGAGATCACCGCTGTTTCGCCATCAGAGCGGATAGAGGTATTGCCGTTCACTTCGACACTGAGGTTATTGCCGATGCTATGTGTGTCGTCAGCCCCCACATCAATAGAGCGCGATGCCATGATTACCGTGTTTTGGTCTTGCCCTACATCCAGTGAATCGTCTTTGCCAATCAAAGTTTGACGATTTTCGTCGATGTACAAATCTCGGTTGTTGGCTATTTTCTCGGATTCATTCGCGTTGTAAGTAACGTGAACATCTTCCTCAACCTGCTCCATAAAGGTTTGCTTAGTGATGGAGGTTTTATGCCCATCAATCACTTCTTTACGGTCGCCTAAGATATTATTTTCTTGGTTGTTGCCGACTTTTAACTCTTCATCATTACCGATGTCTCGATAACGGTTATTGAGCACTTTGGTCTTCATGTCTTTTTGAGCACGAAAATGTACCTCTTCTTGGTCATTCTCATCCTCAAAGTACATTTCATTGTAACCTTTGGCCTTATGGCTTTGGGTTCTAAACACAGTGCGCGTTTTGTTCTCTGGCAACGGGTATGGCGGTGTGTGTAAACCGTTGTAAACCGCACCCGTCACTAACGGGCGGTCTGGGTCGCCTTCTAGGAAGGTCACAATCACTTCATGCCCAATACGAGGTAGATAGACTGCTCCCCAGTTTGGTGCTGCCATTGATTGACTAACACGTAGCCAACATGAACTATGCTCATCACTTTGCGCATAGCGGTCCCAATGGAACTGAACTTTGATGCGCCCATATTCATCGGTGTAGATTTCTTCACCCGCAGGGCCAACTACAACCGCAGTTTGAGGACCATCAACGACAGGTGACGCCATTTTAGGTGCACGGAATGTTACGTCTCGTGGTAAGCAGACAAACTGATTGTGATAAGTCATAGGCTCATCGCTCGATTCTTCTTCGTGTACACGGGGGTTAAAACCCGTGTGCATCACCGTCAACATGAGGTAATCACGGTTGATGTTGGAACGAGGATGCTGGCTGATATCGAAGCTATAACCTGCGGTGAGACGCATGATGTCGCTCGCGGCCTCAATCTGATGGCTATCCACCGTGTACTCGTACATCCACTCCGTTACACGTTGCTGCCCTAATTCTGGCGTTGTGTAGCGACCAAGATAGTCGTAGCGCTGCAAATCAAAGTTTGGGCCTTCATCCGCGCTTGTACCTTGCGGGATTTTCGGTGTGAGATAGTTGTAATCACCATAGCTCACTAACCCAGTACGAGTTCGATGGATTTGCTCAAGGTCGAAAATATGTTCTCGGTCTGACGTGCCACCGCCTTGGGTGTGATAAATCACTGGTCCTAGGTAAGAAGCATTGATAGGCGAACTGATAAGCTCTGGTATCGCATCGTTGCTATCGACAATGACCATGGTATGTCCAGCGTCGCTGTGTTCGAAATAATACCAAAGCCCATGCTCTGCCATTAATCGCTGCACAAAGTGTTGGTCATTCTCACGGTATTGGAGAACGTACTCTTTCGCTTCATATTGCGCTGACAGCTCAAAGCGGTAATCGCTCATGCCTGCATCATCAAAAACCTGACGAATCATGTCGGGCGCGGTTTGCATCTGAAAGATTCGACAGTCTTGGCGCTGAGTAAGAAACCAAAGGTGTGGAACCAAGGTAATATGATAACGCGAGAAGCGGCGACCAGTACCTAAATAGCGAAGCTCAGAGATGCTGCCGTTAAACTGACGAGCCGTTCCCACCCCTTGACCAAACAGGCTCAGGACGCCCATTTTTCGACTTAAGGCATCAAACGTGATGGCATCATCGTCAGACAATACCGTTAGATTCATTTCAAAGGGAGAAGAGACTGTCTCTGTTATTCGAAAGCTTTCGACTTTAAATGCACCGGAGAACCCAGAAACATCAAAGGTGAAATTTACATCATTAACCATACCATTCGGCTCTTATGACAACGAGGAATTGAGCGGAAAAGGTTCACCGCCACACGTTAAATAGTCGAACTGTATCAAGCTCCATGACACTCATCACCGTGGTGATTTAACGGAAAATGTGAGCATTCAATAGTGCATTTGGTTGAGTAGGTAGAGATATAGAATGTTCCAATCTGAAAGTTCACACTTTGCATAGTGATATGGGCGGATTTAGGCCATCTCTAACGATTCAGTTTTGTGACGTTGGTAGGCAAAAATATTTGAGAGTGACACGATACTTTAAGGAAATTGCCCTAGAAGAAGATAAAAATTTGAGCCCGTAACGAATTGTTTTATGGATTAATGCTCATCATGATTTGCCTGCCAGTCAAACTATGATTAAATGCATTTTAGTGCATATTTAAGGGAGGGTTAATGGCAAGGAAAAGTGATGGCATCATCTGGCATTTGATGGATGCACCGTGGTGGTTAAGTGTGATTTTATCGATAGGTGTGTATGTCGCCCTTTCATACGTATTTCCAGAGCTTGCTGTCAGCAGTGACAACTTTGTTTTCAATGCTATCGCCCCAAATCTTTCCATGTTCGCCCCATATTTTGCGTTGCTGTTTTTCATTCCCGCGCCGATTGCCTTTTTTAAACAATTTCAGAGAAGGCAGAGGTATCGGACGACCACTTCACATATTCGCTCGAAACAAGCAACCACGTCATTCCACCAATTAAGCTGGCTAGAGTTTGAATCCTATGTCGGCGAGTACTTTAAGCATCAAGGTTATACCGTAAAGCAGTCTTTTTCACAAAAGCCTGACGGCGGCATTGATATTTGGTTGACGAAAGATGGTGAATTGAGCCTAGTGCAATGTAAACACTGGAAGGCCAAGAAAGTTGGCATTCAGGTACTTCGAGAAATGTACGGTGTCATGATAGAGCATCACGCAAGCAAAATGATTATCGTCACATCAGGAGACTTTACATCGGAAGCCATTGCTTACGCACAAGATAAACGCCTGTGGTTGGTCAACGGCTCAGAGTTGGTTCATATGATTGAGGATGGACGGAGCTTTGAAAATAAACCACCAAAACCAACGAGCGACGCGAAACCGGTACCGAAAGTATGCCCAAACTGTCAGTCTGTCCTTGTAAAACGAGTGGCGAAACGAGGAGCAAATAAAGGGAAAGCATTCTATGGTTGCACTTCGTTTCCAACGTGTCGATACACGATTGATTATTCAAAGCCTAATTAGCGTGTTTTGCTGAAAAATAAAAATGGGATAAATGCAACCTGTGGGCGGCTTTTCACATCCTTGTACGTCCCTATAGCTGTACTCAATGCTCTCACTTTAACCCACAGCTCGAAAAGCCGCATCGCTAGTTTAAGAGGCTTCTAGAGCACCAACAAGTGGGGATTGTCGTCATACTTTGAAGTTATAGCGAGCCTCCCAAAACAGGGATAGGCTACTGATAATTCGAGGGATAACGTTTGTTATCTTGGTTTGGCTATTTTGTTACTTTCGGTCGCTTGCCGCAATACTTGCCAAATGTCGGGTAAGCGGTGACCTAGCCTTTGTAACGTCATCACAATTTGAGACTGGTGATGCTCATCCGTTGGAGCGCCATGACCAAAGCGTAAGTCTTTACAATGCTGAGCTTGTGCTAGATGGTCAAAATCAGCCGTCAACTCTAACAAGGCTTTTTCTACTTGCCGGTAGTTAAAGCAACCGGTCGACAAGGTTTGCGCGATGATGCTCAGCCCTAAGTGCATCGACATCATTTTTTTTAGCTCGCGCTGAATATCGGCACTATCATCAATGCGGTACTGCTCGTAGAAGGGTACTAAGTGCGGATATATGTGCGATGGCTTTAGATTTGACATTAGACGCTGGCGCACGACTAAGGACGAGGCATTAGGATGGCGCTCTAAAATATGTTCGATGCGATGCTGCAATTGTGCATCATTGAGTTTTCCCATCTCTTCCCAACGTTGAGCATTCAGATAGCATCATTTTGCCATATTGCGTCTCAAGCTTGATCAAGTATTTTGAGAGTTGTGTCGTATAATTAGGGCATTCATCGTCATAACACAGCAATACCATCATGCCTTGTAAACCTATTGATAATAAACTCTTTCTAGAACACCTCAATGCACTTCTTTCGCATACTCGCGACAGTCGGACAGCTACGCCGGATGTGTCTGCTCTTTTGCCATTTGTTCGAGACGTTGTGCTTGAGGAAGTCGTCATACATTGTCGAGGCAATCAAGCGAAAGCTTCAAGAATACTAGGATTGAATCGAGGTACGCTACGCACCCACATGAGTCGAATAAACAAACAAAACGTAACTATGGCGCACAATGACAGCGTTTGAGTACCTCTTCTAACCGCAGGACTAAGCCACTCTTTGATTTCGAATTGGAATGCTTTATTAGGCAAACGGTACAGCTATTTTTCGCTCTCTCAGATACGACAAAGCCACAAGCAGGACCTGTGGCTTTGTATAACAGCGACAGAATGTTTTTCATTCAATTTGAAGAGGGAACGCATTCTGTGTGCAGCGCTGGGTGTTTTATCACCACAATAGGGAGGGAAAACACCTAAGCTTATCGGATGTCCTCGGTGGGCTACTTTGCAGTAATGCCAAGTTCAAATCGCTACCATTACTTCTGGCCAAGCAGTACGTAGTAACTCAAAGAAAAAGCAGGAATATCCGAGGCTCTCAAGCATAGTCTAAAATTGAGTGTTGAAAATCGCAAGTTTACCAGATGTCAAAATTAAGATCGTTGACTGTGCTTCCCTTAAAAGAGTCCTGAAATGCACTTTTTGCAGCAAGCCGTCATAGGGGTAACCTGTCCAACAGGCTGTTGGACAATTTCTCGTACCCAATTATGCAAGAGGCTCTTGCAAAATTGCGAAACAAGTTATTTCGTAAATCTTTTACTCGACACATCGCTTTGGCAGTAGGACTAATATGGGCATTGCTTATCAATCAACTACCCAGTATTCCTTCTTTCCAGTGGATTCGGGAACTGTTGCAAAATGTGCAATAGTTGCCTGAGAGGTGAAAAACTTCAGTTGTTGCAAAATCAGCAACTACTGTCATCGCCCCCAATTGTGCAACAGCCTGTTGCACAAATTAGCCTGAATCAAAAATGTCCCATTGTGTGCCAGCGTCCATTGAGTCTGTTCCCTGTTGCTCTGCCTCATGACTGAGTTTTGCTAATACGTTGAACATGTCTACATAAGAAGGATACTTCGCTGAGTAACAATAAAAATTCAGTGACCTTGTTAATTGCTCAGTTGCCTATAGGGCAGCTATAATTTTCAGCTACTACTTAGTTGTTATTTGGTACTGGCTAACATTCAAGTAATGATTAATCTTATCAGCGACAGGAGTTCACAATGAAAGTTTATGGACAAAAAACGATAGAGGTCGTTGTCGATCGATATTGTGATATCTGTGGTGCTAGCGTGATGGTCGATTCAAATGGTGTTCAGTTAGAAGAAGTTGGTGAACTGACTGCTAACTGGGGATTTGGGTCAAAAATGGACGGTATTAATCACCACCTTGATATGTGTGAACGTTGTTTTCAAGTTGCATTATCTGCTCTAAAGGAGCATCGCCGAAGCATTGTAATGTTCGATGATGAGCAAGACCTTCCAGATGAAAAATTTGGTCAACAACCTGTTGGCTAAAATCAGACTCGCTTGTTAGTGAAACAAGCCGTTTCCCAATTGTGCAACAGCCTGTTGCACAAATCAGTCAAAATCAAAAATGCCCCAAGGCGTGTTTAGAGTACATGAAGCCAACATGAGAATTATTTGTGCAACAAGCTACGGTCATAGTTAGCCGACTTTTGCACAAATATAGCTAATGTGAAGAGACAAAGATTTCTTCATTAAAAGGTGGTTTTGAATTGATATCGTCTTTGTACCAAGGCTATTTAGGGATTAAAGACCATCAAACATTCTGTAAATGTGCACAGAGCTTGTCTTTTTTAGTTAAAATTCCTAAGAAATCAGGCATATTGCATAGCAAAACAATTCACTTGCTTACTGTGTGATTTATGCACTGTTGGTAAAATGTACTTTTGAGTTGAAAGTATATGATATGCCTATAGAATTCCCTAAGCCGAAACGGTTAACAAGCGCTGGATATGCCCCAGTTCAGGATGATGTCCCTCTTGCTCCCCCAACTCCAACCCCAGCGCTCGAACCTGAGCCTGTAGCGGGGTTTGAGTGCCGTATTAAGATCTATGCACCAAAGTCCGATCTGTCTAGCCTGAAATTAGGTGTCTTCTCTCTTAGTAAATCTGATAATGAGGAGAGCGTTAGACGCTGGCGCTCTGAAGAGGCGCTAGACTCGGCAAGGTATACCGTGCTGACTGGAGAGTGTCATGTCGAAGAGCCAAAAAAACTGACTCATGAGTTTCATCAGAACTTTGGCATCAGCACATCATTTGACGTTACGCCAAGATCTGTCGGCTCGGTGTACTTTAATGCTGAGTTTATACCATTGCTGCCATCTCTAGAGACCGAGTCTAAGTTAGGTTGGGCTTTACATGGCTTCTATTACTACTTCTACGAAGGTAAGTTGTTGTATGAACTCGATATACTCGGTGACGGAAAATGGGGATGGCGTATTACTCAATCTTCATCGTTTGATGGTATATCTAGCACCCCTGTAAGCGATCATGTTTTTAGTTCTCTACTGGTTCCTGTTAAAGTTGAAGGAAAAGAACCAGAGAAACAACACATACTCTATTCCCGTGGTAAGTTGACCAACGAGCAATTGAGCGAAGTAAGCATGGCTTGGCTCGATGAAAATGCGACACTGATTGACACAGCTCTACTTGTTTCTTCTTTACAACAGCCTCTTCTACCAAGGGAAGCACCTTCTGACATCAACGATACCGCTGCCAAAGAAATTCAAACGCATAAAGTGAATATGAAGGATAATGGACAGCATGAAAGTTGGAGTGACATTGCAGGGTATTACGACCTTAGCCCGAAAGAACTCCTCAAATTAAATCCATCATTCGAACAAGCTCCGATGGCTTTAAGAGCTGGCGATGTTCTTATTGTTGAAAAATCGGATGTTGTCGATGAGACTCAAGAAACCAAAGAATCTCCCTCTCCGTTAACGGAGATAAAAGTTGGCGAGAGCTATGTATTAGGTAATACATGGGGGAGGTACAATCAGCCACTGCTTTCTCCGTCAATGAAACACATCTTTGAGCTTCAAGGTATTTCTCAGACAACACCAGTCCTCAATGTAAAAAAGGTCGAAGAAAAAATACTACGGATTGGGGTGTTCTTTGATGGAACTGGGCAAAACCATCTGAATGATCTCTACAAAGAAATACGTGGGGTAAAATCGCGCACCAATGTGGCACGGCTATTTGAAATTTACCCATTAGATGATAATTCTAATGCAATTTATGTTGCTGGAGTTGGGACCGTGGATGGAGCCTGGCAAACCCCAACCTTAATAGATGAAGGAAAAGATGAGGTCGATCTAGCTCAGGCGTTTGGTGTCAGCCCCAATAATTTAGAGAAAACATGGACGTTCGTTGATACGGCTTATAACCTTGTCGCTGATGATACAGGGGCATTTTATAAGTGGCAAAATTGGACAAAGCAATATTTTAACATTATCCAATCCTTAAAAGATAACCAATCATTTCAGGGGATAACACACATTGAGTTCGATGTATTTGGTTTTAGTCGCGGAGCGGCTTTAGCTCGTCACTTTGTTAATGCCGTTAAAGATGGATTACCTGACTATAACAAGCCGCGTGATGGTGAAGCATTCGGTGAAGTTTTCCCGAACTTATTAGCCCACCAAGATGATATCAGTAGCCAACCTAAACATGGTTACTATCCTGACGAAACACGTACCTGTAGTGTTCGTTTTGTCGGATTATTTGATACCGTAGGCTCGTTCTATCTAGCAGGAAACAACGATGAAGGCAATTTTGAACTAGGACTTGATACTAGTTGTGCGGAGCGTGTATTCCAGATAAGCGCCCATCACGAATACAGAAAAAACTTCCCTCTAACGTCACTGCTACCTAGCGATGGCATTCTACCTTCTAACTTTTATGAGGAGGTGTTTGCTGGCTGTCACACAGACATTGGTGGCGGTTATCCTTCAAAAGAGCAGTATGCAAAGCAAGGTTTACCTGAAAGGTATGGAATGCCTCTGTCTGCAACTTATAATCGTGAGTTAATAAAAACAGAATCCATAAGGGAAGATATACAAGCACAACAGAATGTTTATGGAGCCGCCGCATACAGTGATCGCCTACACAAGCAAGCTCAAGATGCTTGGAATTTGGAATGCAGAACTAAGGGTTTATATGGTGTTGTGACACTGGTGAATGGCATCCTTTATTATTACGAGTTACAGCCTATTAGCAATGCTCTTTCGGCTTTGCCATTAGAAAGAATGAAACAGCAGGCAGAGGTTGCAGGTGTTAATTGGGATGACGAAAAGCTCGCCTATCAACAAGATTTTAGCCAATTGACAGGAAATGATGTGGCTTTAAAAACGTTGAATGAAAAGTTATTAGCTCAACCGTTAGGAAGCATTGCACCGACACATTGGCAGGGTGAGATTAGCCAGTATGGAAAGGAATGGATACATCGCCCTCATGATGCACTTATCAACGCAGGATGTGAGACTGCAATGGATAGTCTTGTTAATGCGGTCACGAAAGAAGGAAACCAACTCAAGCGAGTAGTATTTGATAATGAAGTATAGATTTTTAATTGCTGTAAGCATGTGCTTTTTACTTAATGGTTGCTTTGAGAGCAAGCCAGTTTCAGTTGCGAGCATTGGCAATGCAGGGTCTTTAAGCGGTCCTCATTTTATTCGTGATATGTGGGTCAGTGATATCTATGGTGGAGGTGCAAACTTTGCTTATGGGAGCGTTCAGGGCTGTTGTAAAAGTGCAAGCATTGGCATTGGTATCCCTAGCGCCATAAAAGGTGAATGGGAAAATGGAGTTGGTGGCGGCTCATCCCGTGAAAAGTGGCAAAAGCGTTGGAAGCCCGAATGGGGTAATTTCGATGAGAATTATGATACTAAATGGTTTCGAATTGATGATGTGATAGACAGTGAGCTTGCCAAGCAAAAAATAGAAACAATGAACCATTACTACAAGAACCATCATGCAAACCCCGTCATGAAGCTTCTTGTTAATGATGACAAAGTTATGCTTCTGTATTCTATCTTGTGTGTTAAATCTGCAAATGATGACTGCACGGTTAACGAAGGTGCAGATCCTAATGGATGGATAGTCCCTTCCCCGAATAGACACCCTAAAAGCGTCGCTGTCGTTACCGTCTTATATGATGGTAAAGGAGAAGTGTCGGGCAAACCATTTAAGGATAAGACACCTTAATGCGGTCTAGAGTATAGCAATAGCTGCCCTAAACAACTTTAGCCCACTGCTTAAAATTAAGGCGTGGGTTTTTCCCAATTTTTCGGTAATTTTAGTTTTATTAGGAGAAAATTTTGAGGATTGGCATTAAAACAGTGATTATACAAGTTTTTGCTCAAATTGGATCATTGTTTTTTGCAAATGCTGTGAACTATGGAGAGCCATTCAAGTTGGCATTATTAATTCTATTCATCATATCTTGCTACAATATAAATACGATATTCGAAGCTAAAAATACAGTGAACATTATAGAGAAAACGGTATTTTGCTTATCATTGCTAAGTTCTTGTTTCGTAGGCTTTCTTATATTTTTCATCCACGCAGTCTCAGTCGTAGGCTGGAGATAAACCTAACAAATAAGGATACTAGCCCTGCTAGTGTCAGACATGCGAAGACATACCAACGAGCTTGCTCATTTCTGCCCCTTTGCTTGTTTCAGAGCTAATTTCTAGCTGCTCACTATGCTATAAATTATCTAATGTCATTTTTGAATCGAGAAGTAAGTTATGAGTAAAAAACTGCTGTCAGAAAAAGACCTTTTAGAAGGATTAACAAGTCATACTGCGCACACCGATGAATTCGTGACTACAAGTGAAAAAGATTGGGGGGCTTATTCGGAAGGTGCGGATAAGGCGGATATTGACTTTCTAGTTGAACGACGTGATGTTTTTGACTCTTCCCGAATTGAATTTGAGGAAGATGAACAAGACCGAGAACTAGTTAAGCAAAGAGAAAACTCCCCAGAAATTGACGTTGATATTGATGAGTTGTGAACCAGTATGTTTGTGTTTCGGAGTTAATCACCAGAATCAAAAATGCCCCAAGTGTATCAACTTCTCATTTGTTTGAATTGCCACCCGACCGAAAAATAACAAAAGTTAGATTTAGCGATGATATGAGCGTAAAAGCTACGCTTTAGTCACTTAAATTGGATCATTTAGGGCTGGATCTATACGAACTAGCTAAAGCGCAGAGTAAATATTTAATAGTAACTAAGAATAAGTCTAACTGTTCTTTGAGAGATCCAGATCTATGGTAGATTGATAGAACGGAGCTGAGTAATCCTGAAAGATATGGTTGAATTGCTCACGGCTATCAAGCACAAAAGCAACTCGAACGTGGTCTAGGTTGTATGTCGTCAAAACAGAGCGTAACCAACCCGCCAACGAACTCTCCAAAAGCGCTCTACAGCCTACGAACCACACCCATGTTTGCTGATCACTTCGAATAACATCTAAGATTTCTGACTTGTATCGATAACCATCTCCCATTGAAGTTAGGTCGATGTACACAACATTAGCACCCAGTCCATGGTTAATGCGATTGTACGTATCTTGAAGTTCTTTACCGCATTCACTATCAAATGTGTGAAACCTCATCACGCCCAACTCCCAATAGCCGTGTATTAAGCGTTCTGGTGTACCTACAGGCCAGCTATCAAAGGTGTATAAATTATCTTTACGCATCTACGAAACTTATTGTTATGAACGGATTAGAGAAATGAAGCCCAATGGTTGGACACATAAGCCAATATCTTAAGTGATTGACACCAGCTCATGCAGCGTATCTCTGTCTGTCAAAGTAGACTTAATGAGGGTGAGGTCATTGAGTACTTGGTGTTTATGCTCCTCATTATAAAACACCATGTAGTGCCCGATTTCAAGCTCTGCTTTACGGGGTGTGCTGTAAGCTTTTAAGTAAATCTCCTCGTATTACAGACTTCTCAATAGCCGCTCAATAAAAAGATTGTCAATCCAGCGACCTTTTCCGTCCATGTTGATCCATATTCCCCTGATTGAGCAACTTCTGTGTGAACTCAGTGCTAGTAAACTCGCAGCCCTGATCGGAGTTAAAGATATCGGGTGGTCCGTAGTATTGGAGCACCTCTTCGAACAAGTATGAAACATAAGTGTCAACAGACAACCCAATCCCAAAGCGCCTCAAAGAAGCCCGAAAGAAAATGAAAATCTCCCAAAAAAACTTGGGGATTAGTATCGGCATGGAATCTGGTACAGCTAGTGCCCGAATGAATCAATATGAAAAGGGGGGGGGCACACTCCGGATGTGCGGACACTCAAGTTGCTGGCTAAAGAACTCGGTGTTCCTTTGAATTATTTCTTCTGTGAGGATGACTCTACTGCAGAGATAGCTACCGCTATTTCAACACTATCTGAAGAACAGAGAAATCAAGTGCTTAATTTTATTCATAGTCTTAAAAAGGAGATGAGTTCGAAGATTAACATAATGAAATATAAGTAAAGTAAATGTGAAAATGAGTTCTCGCTAGAATAAAGTCATTTGGTCACTGTCTTTCTCTGTGTTCAAACTAACAGAGATACCGATCAATCTGATACCGCGATTTTGTTGCCTTTCTAAGCCTTCTTTCAGCAATTCTAAGAAGTAACCTTTATCTAATTGCAATTTTTTGTGTTCGACAGTGGTTTGCTTGAAGTCCTGAAACTTTAGTTTTAACCCTTGCTTGATGATGTCGTTATCATGTGAGGCTTTTTGTAGCCTTTCAACGAGCTTTGGATAAAGCATATCAATCGCTTCGATGCATTCTTGTTCCGAATAAATGTCAGTTTGAAAAGTTCTTTCTACACCGACGGACTTTCGAATCCGGCTTGTTTCAACTTTACGGTTATCTATGCCATGGCATCTTTCCCAAAGGACTTGGCCGAATTTACCAAAATTATTTAAAAGAACATGATGATCACATTCTTTGATGTCTTTACCATTATAAAGATCAAGCTTATGCAACTTCTCTAACGTTACCTTGCCGACACCTGATATTTTTCCTAATTCAAGTTGTTCAATAAAGCTGTCTACTTGATGCGGCGGAACAACGCAGATACCATTGGGTTTATTAACATCAGATGCCACTTTAGCAATAAACTTCAACGGAGCAACTCCTGCACTTGCAGTCAGATTTAGCTCGCTCCAGATTGCTTTTCTAATATCTTCAGCAATCAAGGTGGCAGAGCCTTGGAAAAGCAGAGAATCAGTGACATCAAGATAGGCTTCATCTAGTGAAAGTGGCTCGATGAGATCAGTATATCTAGAAAAAATGTCATGAATCTGTTTGGAAACCGTTTTGTATTTATCCATGTTGCCGGGGACAACGGTTAACTGGGGGCATAGTTTTAGAGCTTTAGCGGTAGGCATAGCAGAGTGCAGACCAAATTGTCGAGCTTCATAGTTGCATGTTGAGAGAACCCCTCGGCCATACTGGGAACCTCCAATTGCGATAGGGATTCCTCGCAGTTCGGGGTTGTCTCTTGCTTCGACGGCTGCATAGTAACAGTCAAGATCTATATGGATGATTTTCTGTACCAAAACAATTAACCTAACAGATTCAAGGCAAGAATCACCAAAATTATTTTATTAAACCTGACCAATTAGCTTGGTGTTTTGGTGAAGTATTATTAAACCTGAATTATACGTTATGGCTGTTTAAATATACAGTGGTTTGAGGTTTGATCATCTTTCATCGGCATGGGGACGATAAATCAAAGTTATGTATTCACGCATCTATCTATATCATGCTCAAAGCTATTAAGCATTTCATCTAAACGTAAATCGTACTCAACGCGTGTTAGCTCTTTGCTTTGGTACATGCTTCTAATATCGGAAAGTTGACGTTTCATAAGCGTTACGCTGTTTTTTAATGAAACGGCGTTGTACGTTTCTGTATAGCCGTTAATTTCTTCAAACACTAAGTCGATATAGGAATCCAATGAACTCAGCATTGTGTGACCAGTCCATTGCTGTAGCTGTTGTTTGAATGCTTTTGTATTCAGTAAGTGCTTACGAAAATCATCCTTGTTGTTTATCTCATTATGAGTAAGGATCATATCTTTCAACTTGTCGGTAATAAATGCATGTCTCCAAAGGTGAGCATGTAATTCACCTTCTATACCTATCTCTTTTTTCCACGCATTTAAGTAAGTACCCCAAGTATCTGATGAAAGTGATAGCCCATTGTTTAAGTTAATGAAAAGCATGTCATGCTTTACTTTTTTCTTTTTCATCACTCTTTTTCTAACTTTGACATACTGAGAAATGTAATCCAGGACGATTTTTGGCACGGGAATATAGCGAGTCGTTTTATCATCCCTTCGTTTTAATGTATGTACCTTAATGTTGCCAGTTCTCTTGGCTTCTTCATAATCAGAGAGTGTGATCATGTGAAACTCTGTAATTCTGGCACCGAGCTGTTCCATTGTTACGTACATCGCTTTATCCCGAGTACGTTTGTCCCTTCCTGCTGGTTGAGACATAAGGTATTCCCATAGTTTTAAAGCATCATCAGAAGATACTGGATGCCTTGACTTGATCGGATCCTTGTTTGGTATGCAAGGGTGAGAAGTCTTGATACCTTCTTTATATCCCTTTTGTCCTTCGATTTTTATTTTGTATGGTTTTTCTATCGTTTGTATAGCGTTGGCTTTATCACTTCCGATGAAGTTAGTTAGATCATGGAACGCCTGTACAAACTTGAGAAAGTCTAGACATCGTTCAGCAATATCAACGACTCTATTGTTCTCTCTTTTTAACTCGCCTGTTGGTAACATTTCGGTTTGTAAATTCTGAACAAAGAGCCTGAACAAAGCATCGGTAAGTTGGTGAAAGGAGTTAATCGATGGTTGATTTTCAACAAAGCGGATAAGATGGATGATTAACCCTGCTTCTTGTTTTAATGTCGAACTTGCAACTTTGTCTAACAACCGCTTGTGAACATACATATTTGCTTCATAGCATGGGACATGGTTACTCCATGTAAAGTATTGTATATCTATGGGTTTATTGATGACCAATGTATCATCGAGAGGACTAACATGACTCCATAATTCAAAGTCTTTTAACTTACGATAGGGCATGTTAAAGCTCCCCATTAAGAGTGTAATTTAGTTTCGTCTGTACTTCTTTATTAAACCTGCGATAAAGTTCCTTTCTTTCTTCTACAGAGCCATCATTTTCTGCGAGTTGTTTAAGCTTAGAGCGAAGATCACTTATCATTGTTGTGAGTATGAAGTTACTACGTTTGGCAATATCTAACTCATCTTTTAACTCATTTACTGTGTATCTTAACCCCATTTTTGTTTGCTTATTTGGCTTTTTGCCTTCAATAGCACTTTCAATTGCAGTCTTGGCATTTAAACGTAGCTGATCTAATCCCAAGAGAAAGCCTCGCTCCAAAAGCTTGTCGGAGGTGGTTTTGAGCGTATTTAAAGAGCAGGAGCAAATTTCTCGTGCCTCATTTTCGTATTTAGCAATGCCACCTTGAGAATTTAGTGTTTTAATAAGATTTTCATCGTCTTTAAAATTATCTGGTTTATCAATTATTTCTTTTAGAAACTTGACGGTGTTTAACACTTTTAATTGATTGATTTCTTTAGCTTCCATCGTGGTCCGCCTCAATTTTTCTCATTGAATGTAAGTACTAAATTGAATGTTTTTTTTGTACTTCCCTCTGAATTTGTCACGCTAAAAAATTCAGGCTCAAGAGAGATAGTTTCATCATCTAGTAATTGGAGAATTTCATTTTCTATTACTTGCTGTTTTTCAATTTGACTAATGTGAGGAACGGTCTCGTAATCATCTTCGTAAAAGTCATCAGCTGTATTGCTGAGAGAGTTGATCATCACTTCAGCGTTTTCATTACCAGTTAAACGGGTAGCGAGGAGTTTACGAAGTGTTCTGAGTTGTTCGGTATCGAGCTCATTAGCTGTTTTGTCGATAACGCTACTAGCGAGAACACTGGCTTTTGCACCATTTAGTACCGCACCGGTTTCTGACTCTGAAATATAGTGGTAGAGGTGTTCCATATCGGTGTGACCCAACATCCAACGAAGTGCATCCAGGCTTTCTTTTTTCTTTGACCAAAAGAAAACCAGTGCGAAGAAGCGTCTAAGTTGGTGCTGACGGATGTAATTCCGGCGGTATTTGCCATTGTCCATTAACACTAAATCCGTTTCCAGGTAATCACAAAGGGCATTATAGTGCCCATCGAAACTCTGTGAGGTCACCTTAGTGAGAGTACAAGACTTAGACTGTAGGTAGTTGAAAAGTGATAACTTACCTTTGTTTAGTCCTGCATTTTCAGCCTGTCTATTAAATTCTTCTAGTCTCCAAATAAATTTTGCAATAGAGAGCGGAATAGGACGAGTGATGGTTTTATTTTTCCCTTTGTTACCTGACTTTTTAAGTTTGAATTGTAAGCTGTACTTGGGGGCGATTAATCCATCTTCCCCTTTTTCAAAAAGGCATTCATTTTCACCACTAGTAAAAGGATTTTTGTTGGGTACCAAGTTTCCATATGGTTTGAGAGCAATCAATTCATCTTGTCGTCTAGCCATAATTGCACCAACCAAAAATTGAATAGAGCCTTGCAATACGTCGAACAAATCAAACAGGCTCTCATTGTCTCTAATTCGTTGATGTCGGTTAGGTGTGTTGATTTCAAACGCATTAACCTGTTTGATGCCTTTTTTTAACCACTCACTGCTGACGCAGTTAATGGCTTTTGTATTGAACCAATGGCTTCGCTCAGTACCAGACATTTCTCCATGGATAGCTTCATCGAACAGTCTATTTCCATTGTGAGGTTTGTGCTTATTGCTATTTTTGTATGCCGATTTAGTTTTCCCTTCTTGTAGTGCAATTAAACATTGAACTAGTAACTCATCTTGGTTTTCTTTCGTAAATGTATAGCAGCAGTCAATTAGGTTAAAAACAAATGAAGGGGATAAGGTTCGAGTACGTTTTGTTTTTTTTAGCCTCACGCCTTTAATATCATTAATGGTTTCAACCGTGAGTGTGTCTGGAATAACATTCGGGGTGCAGGCATCTTGACGGTCTAGGTTGGTATGTATCAGTTTAAGAACTGAAATATAGCGTCTTAAACCAGAAATATTAATGCCATGGTTATTGTCTTTGTTGTCAATAGTTTTATATTCGGTTGTTATACATTGTGGTTTTAGATGAAATTCAACAAAGTTAGATATTCTGATGTCATCAGATAAACATTTTTCACCTAAAACAAGGCTACCTAATACTGCTCCATTGCCATTATATTTAGGCATGTTTTGATAAGTTCGGTAATATCCTTGCTTAAATAGCCATGCACTTGCTTTTTGCCTGTTATTGGGATTGATATAAATATCTTCTGATGCCAGCGTGGAAGTTAGGTAAGGGTATTGTGCGACGAATTTTTCGCATTCTTCGTCGCTGATTGTTTTTGAGCCATTATCAACTAGTTTTTTGATCCTATCTTCAAATCTATAAACACCTTCTGTTGCACCATAAGTAGCCATTTGAGTGAAAATAGTCAGCCAAAAGTTGGTATCCACAAATAATAGTTGATATTTTGCTAATTGAAGTTCTTTCGCATGCAGCAAAATAGCATTGATTAATCTGATAACATAGTAAACTTTTGTTAATATTGTTTTGGATGCCAAATCTACTTTACCGCTGTTTTCTAATGGGTTAGCTGTGGCAGTTATCCAATACTTAAAGGCGTTGAGAAGCTTGGAGTGTTTGGGAGCTGTGAGCTTTTCTCCATCATCAAGAATAACAGTATTCCATCGAATGAATTTTGGGGTGTCTAAGAGGGTTAATTTCCAAATCGGTGCTTCGAATTCTGAATCTAGCCATGAAGGTAAGCGGTCATCGTAGTCATAGATGCCGGTATTGTGGTTTGTAACTATCCTTAACACTGTAAAATCACTACTAGCAAGAGATGCTTCGTAGACGCCTTTAAATTCTGTTTTTGAAAGGGAGCTTAATGAGCGCTCTTCAGCTTTGATATCTTCAATCAGTTTTAGATGATACTTTAGCATGTTAACGCCCTCATGATTTTACTGCTATCGATAGGATTAGCTTTGGCATCTTCTAACATCTGTTTATAGTCTTCTTCTTCCTTGTACATGTCAGTTTCAAGGGATAAAAGGATGAATAATGCACATTGATACCAATGCTCAACAACTTCTTTTAATTGAGTTTTTGTGTCAACTGTCTCCACTATCGTTCTTATAGTAATCAGAAGTTGCAGTAATGCTGTACTGATGGTGAAAACCACCCCATCCAGTGCACTAATAACATCTTTAACTTGTGATTGATTTTTCACTTCGAGACCTAAGTGAAATGGAATGTCACTAATACCGTGATTCACAAGGAATTCAGAGATGTTTTTTTCTGAGATATCAATGGCATCTAAAAGATATTGAGAGTCCTTCATTGCCTCGAATAAAATAGCATTCTGAAATTGCCGTATAACTCGATCAATAAAAAAGTCCATAAGGGGCTTCGGAAGATAACTGCCTTCTAACAACTTTAAATTAATTTCTTTATGCCCTAATGCTCTGGCGACAGCACTCATGGATTCGGTTTCCAAATAGATTTGTAACCCTCGGTGCCGGCGTAGTGAACGAAGTGAGAATATCTCAGAGATAACATTGATATCGCCCTGATTAAGTACATTGTTATTTGGTAAGTATTCGTTGTTCTTTAATTCGTGGTAAAATCCCGGGTCGAGACTTAACGAGTTATTTAAATTTGAGTACACGATTGCTTTATTATGTGTCGCAATAATGATCATCTTACGCCAGTTTCTATCGCCAAGTGACTTCAGGCGCGTTCTGGCTATAGCTGTGTGCTCAATTAAAAAGTCAACTATAGCCTTCGTATCTTTATTTAGAATAACCTCTTGTTGAGCAAGTGTTACACCTCTTCGTTTTTTGAGTGATACCGCCACCCACTGATTGCCAACTTTCTTAAAACCAACTTGACGGCCTTTTTTATCAAATAATTCCCACTCTTGAAACCAACTTGGAGTTATTTTGGGGTGGGCTAATATTAGTAGTGATAAGATAGCATTCATTGTCGTTCTGGTAGGGAGTGCTAATTCTTTAGCAAGTGTTTGAGCATTGCTGTCTTTGAACCCTAAAAATTGTAAATAGTGAGAACTGTCCGCGCCAATACCGTGATGGTAAAAAGTAGTAATGGTGTTTTTAAGATGTCCAAGGCCTATCGGGAATCGAGTACCATGGGTTGGGTTTATTAATGGTTTAATATTACCTTCTTGGGTATAGCTTACATTACGAGTATGAATGGTTTTTGTTTGTTCAAAAATATGAGCGCATACGGTTTTTATGTGGTTTAAATCTTTATTTAGTCGTAAGTGAATGGTATTAACTGCTTCTTCATCTTTAATATGCAGGTCTATATCTTCAAACCAGCGTTGAGATTCTTTCTGTGTTGCGTTACCACCAATACTGAATGATAAGTCGTCATTTACAGGCTCTTTCCATGTTGGAGTTAAGAACGGCTTTAAAGGTGCATCAAAAATCCCAGTTTGTATAAAACATTGAGAATAAGTGTTAATAGCCATGAGCCACTTCGAATAGAATGTTTTTTCATCGTTACCCAGAATTTTTACCCTAGCGAACTGGATATCCATAATTTCAGCGAAGTAAGTTTGTGCATTCTTAGTTGATAATTTGACGTTTAGTTCTTCAAGCGTCTGGTTTCTATGCAGGGTAAATCCATACAAAATATAGGAACAAAGCCCAGATATTTCAGTTTTCAATGAAGAGCTCGTTGTTGTTAACCCATAGTTCTTTAATGCAATGTGGATTTTTTTAGTAAAATCGGCACCATATCGACAAAAGATGGGATCTAGATTGACTTGAAGTTCCTTTCCTTCTTTTGATTTTATTGCCCAGCCATCTAGATAATTTAATTTTTTATTATCTAGAGGAGTGTGACGATATAAATCAATACATTCTTGCGCATCACCTGTGATTTTTTTCGTGCTTAAGTCTATTTTTTGGAAACTAAGATCTAGGGATAGAGCCATATGACTAAAGATTTTATTGGCATACATTGCCCTGCGATACGATGTCATTAGAGATGCATCTGCTTCTGCGTAGATGAAGCCAACGAAAGTTCGAATGTGGATATTAAATGATTGACTATCATTTAATATGCGCAGACTAGAAAAGTTTTTACGTTCGGACTCCGTGACTAGCGTATATGCTGCATAAATATTCAATATTTGGTTGCGATGATCCTCAAGTATATTGGCTTCTACAAAGGGAGTCAGGTACTGAAAGTACTCACTAGAGCGAATAGTTTGTAATTTTGATAACGAGTTGAGAATTGAAGTATTCATGTTTTTCCCATAACTACTGTATATAAAAACATGATATGGGGTGGTTGATAATTGTCAATAGATAAAATAGGTTTTTTGTTGTTCTTTATCTTTATATAACAACTACTTATTATAATATTGATAATATTATAATGTTGGGAATATTGGAGGACAACAATTGAGCATATCCATCCGCAATTAGAGCTTGAGGACTTCAAGATCTTGCTAAGAGATATTCTTAAGCGCCAAAACGGACGGGAAATACGCCTTTTAGGCTTGAACGTGATGCTCAAGCCCGAGAACCAAGCGCGTCAATTGAGCTTTTTCTAGGCTCTTACTGCTTCTACCTGAGCTAATACTTGTTCAAAGCTTGTGTTGGCCATCGCACCATAACCCGCCAGTTTTGAAGCTTTTAGCTGGCTAATTAAAGGGGTACTAATTCCACACAAGAAGCGGGCGACAGCATCATTGCTGATAGCTGAAGGGGAGAGCTGAATAAATTCCTGCACCCACATTGCTACTTGAGGTGGCTCAATATCCTCACCTTGTGGTGTTGGGAACGAAGCGACTTGACCACGACACACGGAGCAGTGACCACATTGCTCTGGTGCATTGTGATCAGCAAAGTAGTTCGCCAATTGTGAGCTCAAACAGTGCTCTGACTGGAACAAGCGCAGCATGGTGTGAATTCTTTCGATATCTTTGCTTTCTTTGGATTGGAACAGTTCATACAGTTGTTGGATTAAAACATCAGAACTCTGTGTGGTTGGCAAAACAGAGTACACATCGGTCAGTTGTTTGCTCTCTAGCTCTATCCAACCATTCTGGTGAAAATAGTCGAGGGCTGCGACAACTCGGCTGCGTTCCGATTGATAGTTAATCCATAACGCTTCTAGGTCAACTTGGCACCACACTTTGGCTTTTTGCGAGCAGGAGAAAATAGCCTCCACGAATTGACGTCGCTCGCCTTGAAATTGATTCACAATAAATTGCTGATCGTGCAAAAACTTAAAGCGATATTCCGCAAAGTAACTGTATTTTGCTTCAATGAGTTTATGTAGCTCCAAATAAACCAACAAGGTTTTGAGTGGCAATTGGCGGATATTACTTTCACGCGATAAACGCAGTGGCACTACCTCCCATTGTGGAGCATGTTCTTTCGCTTGCTCGACTACATAGTTAATCGAGGTTAGTTCAGGTGTGTCACCATAGACAAAGTTTTCCAACACCGTTAAGCCGGACGTATTGCCCAGCAGAATGCACTCAGAACGTTGCCCGTCCCTGCCTGCACGTCCAATCTCTTGTGCGTAGTTCTCGATCGATTTGGGTAAGTCGAAGTGAATGACGCGGCGGATATCAGATTTATCGACCCCCATACCAAATGCAATCGTGGCAACAATACAGTCAATTTGGCTATCCATAAACTGCTGTTGGATTTGTTCACGGATGTCGCTTTTCATACCTGCATGGTACGCGTGAGCATTAATGCCAATATGGATTAGTGATTTTGCTACTTGCTCTGCTGTCTGCTGTTGTGTCACGTATACGATAGTCGGAAGCTTAGGAGAAGAGGCGATGATTTCACTTAGCTTTTCTTGTTTCATTGCTTCCTCGCACGGGATCACCGAGATATCTAGATTGGGGCGGTAGAAGCCTGTAACGGTAATATGTTCACTGGCAATATCGAACTTTTGTTTCATGTCTTCAATAACTGCGGGCGTTGCTGTTGCAGTGAGAAGCAAAGATTGTGGAATGTTCAGTTCACGTTGATATTGCGGTAGCTTGAGATAATCAGGGCGGAAGTTATGTCCCCATTCGGAAATACAGTGCGCTTCATCAACCACCATCAAAGAGATCGGTACTTGGCGAATGAACTCACGAAAACGCTCGTTTTTTAGGCGCTCAACAGAAATCATCAATATTTTGATCTGTCCATTTTTTACCCCTGCCATGACGCGTTGTGACTCTTCTCTGCTTTGACTGCTATCGATAGAAGCGGCCGGGATCCCTTTACTTTGCAAAAAGTTCAGCTGATCTTTCATTAACGCCAACAACGGCGAGATCACCAACGTAAGATTGGGCAATACGGTTGCTGGCAATTGGTAACAGAGAGACTTACCCGAACCTGTAGGAAAGATGGCCGCAGCAGAGTAACCATTCATAACCGCTTCAATTACGGGTTGTTGACCTTGGCGTAATGAGTCAAAACCAAATACGGATTGAAGTGTTTGATGCAGCGAGTCACTTTGCATAATAGGGAAACCTTTCTTTGATGGTAAACTTAGGTACATTAACACACCCTGAGTGCCAAACGCGCGTCCTAAAAGTATGAACAAAGCTGACTTAGTCCAAATTATCATCCAACATCTGGAAGAAAAACTTCAAGTGGCCCATGCATCGGCTCAGCGAGCCATTGATGCCGCGACAGATGAAGAAACTGTTCCCGAGCATAAGTACGATACGTTAGCACTTGAAGCCGCGTATCTTGCTCATGGACAAGCCATGCGAATCCAAGAGAGTGAAGACGAGATGCGTCAATATCGCGCTCTAGTGACTCGCGACTTTAAAGGCGCACCTGTTGGTGTAGGTGCTTACGTCGTTCTCGCAGATGAGAATTTGCTTGAAAAGCACTTCTTTGTAGGCCCTTGTTCTGGTGGTCTGACTGTTAAATATCAGGCTCAGGAAGTTTTTGTCTTAACAGCAAAATCTCCTCTTGGTCGAGCGTTATTCGGGAAAGAAGAAGGCGATGAGATTGATGTAAAAATAGGAGATAAAACAACTTGTTACGAAGTCGTGACGGTTTGCTGACATCTCATGTATCACTCAGTGTTATGTTTAACACGAGTAATGTTAAATAAAAGAGAATGACATGAAAAAGCTTTTTACACTCTCATTGCTGATGGTCAGTGCTACTGGTTATGCAGCGCAGTGTCGAGTGGACATCAATAATGAAGTCCGTATGGATGGGCAAAGCTTGGAAATTCGCCAAACGACGGGTGACAAAGCGGTTGTGGATGAGGATAACAACCTCTTCATCAAAGGTGAGCTAATTGAACTCAATGCCGACCAGAAAGCGGCAATTGAAGACTATCACGAAAAAATGAACGCGTATATTCCACAAGCAAAGCAGTTGGCGAGTGATGGTTTAGCGCTTGCAAATGACATCATCGATGATGTCGCGGAAAGCCTAGACGCACCTGGCGCGTTTGATAACGTCAAAGTCGCAGTACAGGACTTTTTCGCTGATGTTGAATCACGTTACTACAAAGATGGTGATTTCATTCTACCAGCGGAAAGTTTTGAGTCCATGACACAAGGGTGGACTGAAGACTTTGCAAAAGCACAAGAGATCTTCAATAAAGAGTTTTTAGCGAGTTCGTTGGATGCTTTATCGAAAAAAATGAAGGAAGAGGGGGGAATAAACCTCACTGCATTATCGGAGAGTATGGCTGAACTCAGCGCGAAAGTAGAAGAGCGTTTAGCTGAGCATTCGAAAGAGGTAGAGCAACAAGCAGAAGACTTGTGTGACTCGTTGGATGACATGGCAGGGCAAGAAGACGATTTGTTGAAGAAAATCCCTGAGCTAAAAGATTACCGAGTATTTACGATTTAATTACCCTTCAAAAAGTAGAACTCAATGGTATAAAGAAAGAGAGCACAATTGTGCTCTCTTTTCGTTTTTACTTACTTGAACAAGTAATGAAAGCAAGACGATATTTCCGTTTTACCCGCTTGTTCTTTGATAGCTTATTGCGCGTTCATCTCGGTGAGCTTATCGCCGACAGGTTTTGAGAAATTAAAACCATCATACTGATCCCAGTTGATAGACCACGTCATTACCCCTGCATAATTCGGGTAATTGAACGCTGGCTTAACGGTGCCGCATGAAGTGCCTTTGGTTAAACAATCTAGTGCGCTGATAATATTCTGTGTCGGAGCCTGACCTGAATTTGCCGAGCTAGGACCTGAAGGTAAGCCGATTGCGACTTGATCATCACGTAGTGGTGCAAACTGAGTGCCGTCGGCCAATTCAAAGCCTTCGATAAGCATTTTAGATTGCGCTACCATCATATCCACAGAGCCTTCTGGTGCACTGCCTGGCAGATATGGGTTTGGCAAACCACCGTTGTTATATAGCTGGACGTGAAGTAGGTCGAGCGTGCTGCGTGTCTCGTTAATCACAGGAATGTAAGCTCCCCAAATACCGCTGTAAGCCACATAGCCGCCTTGAACATAAGGATGCTCAGGTGCCATGGTTAGGTACATGTCGCCACCCATGTTTTGCTCTATTTGAAGCAAAGCACGACCAAGGCGAGCTTGAATTTGCGAGCCATGAACCAAGTTAGATCCACTCTCTAAATCCACATCAAGACCATCAAAGCCCCACTCAGCGATAAGACCTGTTAGGCTAGAGACAAAGTTGGCTTCGTCTTGATCGGTATTCAACGTAATCGTGCCTTCTGCGCCGCCAAGAGAGAGAACAAACTTCTTACCTTTAGCTTGAAGCGCTGCCATGTCTTGTTTGAACTGTGCTGGGTCGAGCGCTGGACAATCGCTGTAAATATCGCCTGAATATAGATTAAAGTGCACGGTGCCATCACTGTTGCGATCATTTTCAGCAAAGGCAATATCAATCACATCCCACGCATCTGCCATATCCGCTAGACGAATTGGACAGCCCGCTCCATTTACAAAATTGTGCCAGTAACCGATGAGTTTATGACGTTTCTCTGCTTGCTCAACCACCGTTATTGCTGCTGCGTCAGACAATGCATTGCTTCCTGACAAATCCACAGCTTGGGCGCTAACTGTAAAGTTACCAAGTGCAGTTGGTGTCCAGTTGGCTGTGTAAGGTGCCGTGGTATCGGTTGCAACAATAGAGCCGTTGATCATGAAATCAACGTGCTTAATGCCTGAAGTTAAAGACGTTGCATCTGCACTTAATGCGAGGTTTTTGCCTAAGCCGACGATTTGACCGCTACTTGGTGAAGTCAGTGAGACGACCAAATCTTTATCGCTGACTTCCACACCAACCAAGGACTCTGACGTGTTGTTATCATTATCGGTTGCGACGGCTTTAAGTTGGTTAGCGCCAATAAGTGTGGCGTTCCAAGTAACGGAATATGGTGCTTGAGTGGTGACCCCTAAGCTGGTGTTGTTCGCAAAAAACTCAACTTGCGTGACGGTGCCATCAGCATCGCTTGCGTTTGCCGTGATTTCGTTATTGCTGCCAGCGAGCACGACTTGTCCATCCGTTGGTGCCGTAATGGTAACTTGCGGTGGTGTCGAGCAAGCACCTAGGCCACTCCAAGCATCTTGCCAGTATAGCCCTTCACCTGGTTCGTAAGCCCATGTCGCATCCGAGGAACACCAACCAGCAACATCACAACGATATTTTTGGTTGAAGTGAGAAACCAGGTCGCCAACTTGATAACTCGTTCCCGCCGCGTAAGGCACTGCATCTGAACATCCGCCCGTCCCTGTTTCTGAATTACTAACAACAAGCGTTACTTCTTGGCTCATGGTTGCGAGGTATGTGTCATCAGTCGCTTGTGCTTTAAACGAATGTGTACCAGCATTCGCGGTCCATTGATATTCGTAAGGTACGCTGGTATCAATCGCAACGGATTGATTGTTCACGAAGAACTCAACTTGTGTGACCACACCATCAATATCATCAGCTTGAGCGGCTACGGTTAGGTTATCGCCTACATTAAGCACTTCTGTGCCTACTGGGCTTGTCAATGAAATGCTTGGTGGCGGTAATTCGACTTGTGGTTGAACTTGGATAGAAATCGTCGTGGTGGTAACGGCTCCCTCATTGTCGGTCGCAATTGCGGTCAATTGCGAGACACCTTCAATAGCGGTCCAAGATGCTTCGAATGGTGCTTGAGTTACCACAGCAACCGTTTGGTTGCCTGCAACAAACTCAACTTGTGCGATTTGGCCATCTTCGTCGGCTGCGTTGGCTAGCAAGGTGATCGCACTGCCTTCGGGAATTTGTGCGTTGTTTGTTGGAGAGGAGAATGACACTGTTGGCTCTAGGTTGTTGCTTCCACCATCACATTGCCCTAACGCTTTCCATGCCTCCCAAGCCCCTGAATTAGTAACAGGGTCATTGCCTTGCGTCCAATACGCGGCCTCGTAAGCGGCTCCTTGCGTTTTTACTAAAGTGCCCGATGTATAAGTCGCAGTGCTGTCCCAGTCGGGTAAGCTTTGGCAGTTATAGGCTTGAGCTTGGTAGCTGACGCTGAGTGCTGCAACCATCGCTCCGTGAAGTAGAGTGACCTTCATTTTCCTCTCCTTGAGTCATGGATATAAATGAGAACAGAGTAATAACTAGCTGATAAATAGACATAAGGGGGAAAAAGCGAAGCACAATATTCTGCTTTTCGACACAGTATCACGAGGAACTATTCGTTCCTTACACCAAAGCTCATTATTTTTCGGCTCACTTCACGATGGGAGAATCATAAATTCTAAGCGTGTGAAAAAGACAAAAGTCGCCAGGTCTTAGAATGATGAATGTGAGATGTACGTTAAAATTTACAAGCTGAATGACTGTGAATTGTTTCAACTGTCGAGTATTTAACCGGAGTGCTCTTGTTGAATAGTGAATATTGCTATAGTGTACTAGTTAGCTAGTTCAATGATATTTTGTGTGAGTAGTATGACACAGCAAACCTCTTCTCAGCCTCGTGAGCATTTTGGCTCTCGTCTCGGATTCATCTTAGCAGCCGCAGGTGCCGCAGTTGGCCTTGGCAATATTTGGGGCTTTCCAACCCAAGCTGCCAGTAATGGCGGCGGTGCTTTCCTGTTGGTTTATTTGGTGATGATTCTTATCGTCGCATTTCCTATGCTGGTGGTTGAAATGGCGATTGGTCGTCATGGTCAAGCCAACCCGGTAGATAGTATGCGTTCGCTTACCAATCATCCGGTAGGTAAAAAGCTCGGCGGTATTGTGGGCTGGATAGGTTTAAGCGTACCAAGCGCTGTTTTAGCGTTTTACTCTATTGTCGGTGGTTGGTTGATCTGCTTTTTACTGGGTGCAATCACAGATCTAATGGGGTTAGAAGCCGCAACTCAATGGCTAAAGGGCTTTAGCGTTGAACGTAACTTGTTCGGAACCATTACTTTTTATGTGCTAACGATTCTCATCGTACAAGGTGGCGTAAAACAAGGTATTGAGAAGTGGTCCACACGTTTGATGCCAGCATTGTTTGTTTTGTTTGCTCTACTGTTTGCTTACATCATGACGCAAAACGGTGCGATGGAAGGGCTAAAGCACTACTTGGTACCGGATTTCGAAAAGGTATGGGACCGCAAGTTGATTCTTGCTGCAATGGGGCAGGGCTTCTTCTCGCTTACGATCGGTGGCTGTTCAATGCTGATTTATGGCTCTTACTTGAGTAAGAAAGAGAACCTACCAAAGATGGCGATGAACGTGACCATGGTAGATACTGCCGTTGCTTTCATTGCAGGGTTAGTGGTGATGCCAGCGATGTTTGTTGCGATGCAAAAAGGCGTTCAAATCTATGCTGAAGATGGCTCTCTATTAAGCTCTGATACGTTGGTATTTACCGTATTGCCGTTGATGTTTGATAGCTTAGGTTTGCTTGGTCAATTGTTCTCTATTGTGTTCTTTTTATTGCTGACGATTGCGGCGCTAACGTCTTCCATTTCAATGTTAGAGTGTCCAGTGGCGTTAGTGAGTGAGCGTTTCAACACCAAGCGTAGCGCAACGAGCTGGGTTTTAGGTGGTCTCATCGCCTTGTTCAGTGTGGTGATTGTTTATAACTTTGGCGCTCTGTTTGGTATGGTCGCGACGGTTGCTACTCAGTATCTACAACCAACCGCTGCGCTCTTATTCTGCTTATTTGGTGGTTGGGTATGGAATCGCAACTCAAAAATCAAAGAGCTTGAGCAAGGTTGCCCGGAGTTTACGCAAGGTTGGTTTGGTAAGTTATGGCCTGCGTATGTGAAGTTTGTATGTCCAATTCTTGTGGCTACGGTCATCTGGGCTTCATTCGGCTAATCGAAACGTCTATTGGACAAAAGAGAAGGGCTTGATGAGTGATCATCAAGCCCTTTTTCATGTTGATTATTCCCCGTTTCAGTTACCCGCGGTGATTGCTGCGGGTTAACGGAATTGTCCTGCTTCTGGAAGAAAGTCAAAACCAGCAGAAGCCAGTTTTGCTTCTAGTGCTGTGCGATCGATATCGAAGAAAGCTACCAGTTTATCTAAGTCACCACCGAAGTCGTCGCGTAGCTTCATATTTACAATGCTCATGAGCATGACAGGATCCATGGATTCAAAGTTCGCTAGATTCATTACTTATCCTCAAAATCTGAAATCAGTAGGTTTGCCGCAGCAAATGCCGCTTTTTCACGCACTTCTTTAGGCAGAGACTCATCCGCCGCAACATCGTTCAGCGCTTTAACAGCACATGAAATTGCCTGAGGAATGTAAGCTTGATCGCCACTACCAATTTGAGCATAAAGCTCACGAACCAGTTCACAACAGCCGTATACTTGCATGTTTTCTTTCCACTAAATGATAACTTATCTCAATATACACACAGCAGATTTGAAACTCAAAGTGCAGAGTTGTTTTGGCTCAAGTTGAGGAGTTGCTTGAGCGAGATTTAATCACTGCACTTGTACTTCTAACTGCTGAGTGACTTCTGGTGAAAGCTGAAGCTGTTTTGCCAGTTCTTGCAAATACGCTTTTTCCATGAAGTTTTGCTCATCAGCAACAATCAAAGACGCGAGATAAATTTCTGACGCTTGTTGAGGAGAGGTCGCCTGATTAGCAATTTCAGCAGGATCGAGCGGTTTGTTTAGTTCTTGCTGAACGAGTTGACGTACGTGCTCATCTGCGCCCATATCTGCGAGGGCTTGCTCGATGCGGGCCATTTCCTCTTCATCGACATGGCCATCGGCTTTTGCGGCTCCAATCATTGCTTTTAAAATTAGTACACTGTGTTTGCTGTCATCGGGGTCAAAGATCTCATGAACACCTTGACCGGACTGTTTGGCTTGCCAGTCGTTATAAACTTTGTAGGCTAATGCTCCAAGCGCAGCAGCGCCACCGACTTTTAATGCGCCCGAGCCTATTTTCTTGGTCATTTTTTTACTTTTCTTCGAGCCCATCAGCATACCGACAAGGCCTCCGCCAACGGCACCTGCTCCTAGCGTTTTCAGGCTACTTGAGTTTGATGAGGATTTGATGTTGTTAGTTTGTTTACCTAACGCATCAGCTCCTTGCTTGAGTAAGTCTGATTTGAGTGCTTGGTTTAGAAGACTTTTTAAATCCATAACTGACCTCCTTTAGATGATGAAATCAGTTTAATAGCAAGAAGCTGAACCAAAGATTAACAAAGTGAATAGATCTAAAGGGGAGTAGTAAGGTTGCCCAGTAATAAAAAAGGGCTGACCGAAGCCAACCCTTTCTAATTATTTTGAAATTACTTCAAATGCGAACTCGTAGAGCGCTTACTTTAGTTGAGCTTTTACGTGCTCGATAATATCAGTCATTGCGACTGGCGTTTTCTCACCAGTAGCACGGTTCTTGTATTCGAAGTTGCCTTCTTTCATTGAGCGGTCACCGATAATAATGGTATGCGGTACACCAATAAGCTCCATGTCAGAGAACATTACGCCTGGGCGTTCTTTACGGTCGTCAAATAGGACTTCGATGCCCATTGCCGTTAGCTCAGCGTACAACTTCTCAGCGGCTTCTTTTACTTCTTCTGACTTGTGCATGTTCATTGGAACGATCGCAACCTGGAATGGTGCGATTGCATCTGGCCAGATGATGCCGTATTTGTCATGGTTTTGCTCAATAGCAGCCGCTACGACGCGAGTGATACCGATGCCGTAACAGCCCATTTCTAGGATGACGTTCTTACCATCAGGACCAAGTACACCACAGTTCATCGCTGCCGAGTAAGCGTTGCCAAGTTGGAAGATATGGCCAACTTCGATACCACGCTTAAGCTGGATAGTGCCTTTACCACATGGGCTTGGATCGCCTTCAACCACGTTGCGTAGGTCTTCAACTTGACCAAGCTCTGCGTCACGACCCCAGTTAATGCCGAAGTAGTGTTTGCCATCGATGTTCGCGCCCGCACCGAAATCACTCATTACCGCTACGCTGCGGTCAACGATGAACGGCAGTTTAAGACCAACAGGGCCTAGAGAACCAGGACCAGCACCGATAAGCTCACGAATTTCTTCTTCAGATGCCATTTCCAGTGGAGCTGCAACCTGAGGAAGGTTTTCTGCTTTCACTTCGTTCAGCTCATGATCGCCACGAATGATAAGCGCGATGATTGGTGCATCAACTTCGTCAGACGCTTTCACAAACAAAGTTTTCACTGTTTTTTCAATTGGCAGCTCGAACTGTTCAACCAATTCAGCGATTGTTTTTGCGTTTGGCGTATCTACCAACGTCATTTCTTGCGTTGGTGCCGCTGCTTCAGAGGCTGGAGCTAGTGCTTCTGCTTTTTCGATGTTTGCCGCGTAATCTGACTCGGTAGAGAATGCGATGATGTCTTCGCCACTTTCAGCCAGTACGTGGAACTCTTGAGAGCCGCTACCACCGATAGCACCGCTATCTGCTAGTACAGGACGGTAATCCAGACCCATGCGATCGAATGCTTTGCAGTAAGCATCGTGCATTGCGTCGTATGACTTTTGTAGGCCGTCTTTATCAATGTCAAAGCTGTACGCATCCATCATTGAGAACTCACGTGAACGCATTACGCCAAAACGTGGGCGTCGTTCGTCACGGAATTTGGTTTGGATTTGGTACAGGTTTAGCGGAAGCTGTTTGTAAGAGCTCACTTCATTACGAACAAGGCTAGTGATCACTTCTTCAGCGGTTGGGCTAAGTACAAACGGACGAACATGACGGTCAGTAAAGCGAAGTAGCTCAGGACCCATCTTTTCGCTGCGGCCTGTCTCTTCCCATAGTTCAAACGGCTGAACAACGGGCATCAAAGTTTCGACTGCGCCTGCATTGTCGATTTCTTGACGAACGATGTTTTCGACTTTACGCAGTACACGTAGACCAGTAGGTAGCCAGGTGTATAGACCTGAAGCCAGCTTACGGATCATACCTGCACGTAGCATGAGCTGGTGGCTCACTACTTCTGCGTCGTTTGGAGTCTCCTTCAGAGTAGAAAGAAGATAATTACTGGTACGCATTAAATTTATCCGTTTATTTAAGTTAGATACTCAAGCTTGAATAAGCTGGAGTATGGGAGTTCCCGAAAGGGAAATTTATTAGCCGTCTATAATATCAGCCAATTGCGTTTGTCAAAAGCTTTCAATAGCGGTAACCGTTATTAAGTTGCTTGTTGCTGTGAACTTTACGTTCAAGTCGAACAAATTTACCGCATATTCTTTGCCGTCCGGCTTGTTTTTCTTGTATGCAGGACGAGGATCTTGGGCCAGAACTTGTTCAATGACTGACCTTACATAGTCAGTATCGGATCGATTTTCTATCGTTGCTAATGCTTGAGCAGAAAAGTTGACTTGTGACTTTTCTGGTTCTTGGTCTGCGTATCCACCTTGTGCTTCTGGAATCGAATCCGAATAGGGGATATAGGGCTTAATGTCCACAATCGGTGTGCCATCCACGAGATCAACACTGCCTAGATCAAGATAGATTTGATCGCCTTGCTTAGTGACTCCGTTTACTTCAACGGCTGACATTCCGATTCCGTTTGGGCGGAAAGTAGAGCGTGAGGCAAAGACACCTATTCGTTCATTGCCGCCTAGTCGTGGCGGACGGACGGTTGGCTTCCAACCTGCTCCCAAATTCTGATCAAACAAAAATAACAGCCAAACGTGAGAGAACTGTTCTAGCCCGCGTACTGCTTCAGGGCTATTCGCTGCGCCTAACAGTTTTACGCGTGCTTTCGCAGTTGGTACTAAGCGAGGCTGGCGCGGTACTGCAAACTTTTCTTTGTACGGTGTCTCAATGACACCGATGGGTTCAATGGAATACATGGTGGACATCTTTAAGAATTCATTGAGATGAAAAGTATCACAAATTTCTCTTGCTTTTCTTGTTGATAATGATTATTAATTATAACGTTATAACATAACATTTTAATTGAGAGGAAAAGTATTATGAAACCAGGAATCCACCCTGAATATCGTCCAGTGGTGTTCCACGACACCAGCGTAGATGAATACTTCGTTGTTGGTTCTACGTTGAAAACAGAGAGAACCATCGAATGGAAAGATGGCAAAACCTACCCTTACTTTACGTTAGATGTGTCGTCAGCCTCCCATCCGTACTACACCGGTAAACAGCGAGTGGTTCAAACAGAAGGTCGTATTGCGAACTTCAACCGTCGTTTTGGTCAATTTAAGAGCGAAAAGGAATAAATCATGAAGGTAGTAAAATCATTAAAAAGTGCAAAAAGTCGTCATCCGGATTGCCAGATCGTAAAACGAAGAGGGCGTCTATATGTCATTTGTAAGGCGAATCCGAGGTTTAAAGCTGTGCAGAAGTAATCGTTCTGCATATTTCTGGTTTATGGTTTTGTTTGGTTGATAATTTTGACTTAACTGTTTTACATGGATGAAATATCTACGTTTTTGTTTATTATTGGTTATAAAACTCTCTAATGGTCACAGTTTGTAACATTTAGGGCTTTTCTTTAACCTTCTACTCAAGTACCCTTCGCTCGCTTTTTTGACATTTTTGTCACATTTGCACAGGAATAAAAACAAGGAGGGAACAGATGAGTTCATCTGATTCAATTAAACAAAACTCGCCTAAGAAGCCGCTGTTTACGCGCTTTTTGGATACTGTCGAATATTTGGGGAACTTATTACCTCACCCGATCACACTATTTGCCATTTTCTGTTTAGCCATTCTGGTGATGTCGGGCATTGCAGGATACTTCGAAGTTTCCGTTGTAGACCCTCGTCCTGAGGGCGCAAAAGGTCGTGCCGCAGATGGCATGATTCATGTCGTCAGCTTACTTAACGCTGATGGACTCGAACTTATCGTTACTAACTTAGTGAAAAACTTTGTTGGCTTTGCGCCTTTAGGCACGGTTTTGGTTGCGATGTTGGGTGTTGCTATTGCTGAGTACTCTGGTTTGCTATCTGCAGCTATGCGTGGCTTGGTCATGGGCGCATCTCAACGCATGGTAACAGTGACTGTTGTTTTCGCTGGTATCATTTCAAATACGGCATCAGAGCTGGGGTATGTGGTACTTATTCCACTGGCAGCAATGCTGTTCCATTCTCTAGGTCGTCACCCACTTGCAGGCCTCGCTGCGGCATTCGCTGGTGTATCTGGTGGTTATTCAGCAAACCTACTTATCGGCACGGTTGACCCGCTACTGTCAGGTATTACTGAAACAGCAGCGCAAATGATTGACCCAACTTACACTGTTGGTCCAGAAGTTAACTGGTACTTCATGTTTGTTTCGACGTTCTTCATTGCAATCACTGGTGCGTTTGTTACTGAAAAAATTGTTGAGCCAAAGCTTGGCAAATACAGTGAAGAAGAAGCCTCAGAAGATTTGTCGAACGACAAAATGGGCGGCTTGACAGACATTGAGAAGAAAGGCCTAAAACTAGCAGGTGTTGCTGTACTGGTTGTTTCTGCGTTGCTTGCTTGGACGGTTGTTCCAGCAGACGGCATCTTACGTTCTGATGCAGGTACAATTGCAGGTTCTCCATTCCTGAAAAGTATCGTGGCATTCATCTTTGTGTTCTTTGCTATCCCAGGCTTTGTGTTTGGTAAAGTTGTTGGCACGATGAAGACGGATCGCGATGTAATTGATGCAATGGCGAAATCTATGTCTTCTATGGGCATGTACATTGTATTAGTTTTCTTTGCTGCTCAGTTCGTTGCTTTCTTTAAATGGACTAACTTCGGTCAGGTATTCGCGGTTGCTGGCGCTAGTTTCCTGCAAGAAATTGGCTTAACTGGCCCAATGTTATTCTTTGCCTTCATCCTCATGTGTGGCTTTATCAACCTAATGATTGGTTCGGCATCGGCACAGTGGGCAGTGACGGCACCGATTTTTGTTCCTATGTTAATGCTTGTTGGTTATGCACCGGAAACGATTCAGGCTGCTTACCGAATTGGTGACTCGACGACAAACATCATTACTCCAATGATGAGCTACTTTGGTTTGATCCTAGCGGTAGCAACTCGTTACATGAAGAACTTAGGTATCGGTACGCTGATCGCGACCATGCTACCTTACTCAATCTGCTTCATTGTCGGTTGGAGTGTGTTGTTCTATCTATGGGTATTCGTATTTGGTTTACCAGTAGGCCCTGGCGCAGCAACATACTACACACCGTAAAAACGGTTACTTCACACAGCTCCATTACAAAAGCCTGCGAACGTCGCAGGCTTTTTTATCGTTCCAGATTGTGTGCACGCAGGCTTGCCTGATTATAGATGTCGATTTATAGCTGAAAACGCATCAATAAAGGGCGATAAAAGTGCTGAGTGAGCCAGCACAAGCTTTTCCAAATTACGCGTTTGTACCAAGGTAAGTGCGCAATATAAACATAGCTAAATTCAATTTCTGGCTGGGCTTTTCGGTTGCGTTTAAAAGCTGGAGCCCCTGAGCTCATATTAAAGCGACGCTGGCATATCATTGCGTGGCGGATGGTATAAGCAGATATTCTTCTATATAGCGCAAAACTCTGCGGCTTATTGGTATCGTAGCCAAAAATTGGGCAAGTCATGTCGTTATCAATTTCTACTATGCCTAACGTAGCCAGCATCTCTCCTTGATAAAATAGTCCCACTAAATACACTAAGTTATTCTGGCTAGCCTGTTTTAAATATTGGGTTGAAAACTGGATGTTATTCCGGCTGTATTTATCAAGGTAAAGCATGTCATATAACGCTTTGGCACGCTGAAACTCTTCATCAGTAGCCAGTGGCTTAAACTGCCAATCTTTATCATTAAACAGCTTGAAGTCTTTCGTTAAATCTCGGTTGAAGCTGAATGCTTGCCAATCCTCAAGTAAATACACTTGTCGCGTTACCAAACTTTGCCATTGTTGCTGCTTCAATCGCTGAATTAAGTGTGAATGCTGACGCTGGTTAATGGAGCGAAGCACCAAGGGAAAGGTGGGGTATTGATCGAGTGCCACGCGGCGCAGCTCATCGAGTTTTAAGGATTCCCATTGTTCACTATACATATTGGTGGACAAGCACTGATTGTTGAGCGTTTGGACTTGATCCAATCCAGCCAATGATAAGATTGGTTTAGTCATATTAATAAGTAGCTTACATACCCATCGAACAGCCACATTTTGGACTTTGTGAAGCTCTTCTTCGGCGTAGCCACTAAGCAGTGTCATAGGGGACACGGCATAACAGTTGTTTGGTATTTTTGGTGTTACGGAGTAGGGAATGGCAACATCATCGATATAGTAGCAACCAAAGCTTGCTGTGCATTCATCAATAGGATTCGACTGCATAAGAGTGATAAAGGTTTGATGCCATTCTTGAGAGGAAAGTGTCATGATCGCAACGCTTCTCCATTCCACTCAATATCAACGGTAGAAGCGGCACTCCACTTCGCCTTGTTCTGCCTAGCTAACCGGAGTAATTCAAACACACTCCGGATTTGGCTCCCGACCGGTAAGTTATGCTGTTGCATCACATTCACTCCAGACCACCAATCTTGCCAAGTTCGAGCCTTGAACAGGGATAACCCACCTTCAGCGATGAGTGTTATTGGACCTAAATGATGCAATCGCTGCTTGGAAGGACTGGTAAACTCCATGTTAGGAAGCAGTTGAGTGCATCGAGAGGAGAGCAGGTGCAAACCACTTGTGGCTCTTGGGTTGCATTCAATCACGTAGAGTTCATTTTGTGATTGGATGAAGTCAAACGACACTTGCCCATGATAAGTATGACGTTTACCAAAAGCGGCGATAAATGTATCTAGTCGTTCGCATGAGAGTGGCTGAAAAGCACTGGCGGCCGATCCGTTTACACAGTATTTCGGCACATAAGCTTGGTGTGCTTTAAGGTCACCATGTTCAAAAATCGCATAGTTACACACCGGAGTCCCATGGATTTTTTGTTGCTGAACCCAAGGATAAAGTGGCGATATCGTGACGGCAGAAATAGACTGAGTTGTCACATCTCTTATTACTTGCCCGCCAAACCGAGAGTAAACTGGTTTTAGAACGGTTCTTTCATTAGTTTCAACCTCACTTTTATCAGCGACCAAACGAGTTTTTGGAAGTGTAATTTCTGGCAAGCCTTGAAGCTGTTCAAAGACGGTCAACTTGTTGTGTAGGGCATTGAGCAGCGCCATATCGGGCAGAAAGAAATTCACATCTGGGCATTGTTTGTCAACATGAGCCAAGTAATACACTTCTTCACAAGTGGGTATCACCATATCAATGTGCATCTGAGTAATGATTTTTAGGATCTGCTGTTGGTAGGTGGGAAATGCAAATCGAGGTGAAGCGGTGGGTATATAAGACTCGATGCCCCGCAAAAATGATCCCAGAGGCTTTTTTAGCGAATCGGTGAGAATTACTTCATGTCCATGATGCATACACATGGTTGCCCACTCTAGTGCAACTGGTGCTCGGGCTCCGGTGATTAAGACCCGCATATGTTCACCACACGTCGTTGTTTATTCATTGGCGTCCAAATAGGCGCAGGGCGGTAACTAAATCTGACAGGATCAAGCCGTAATTGGTCAAACAACTTTATCAAGGCTTGATGTATAACCCGATGGTGGTGAACATCCGCTTCAATTTGAATGGTTTGTGACCCTGTTTGGGTGATTCGGTAATCCACGCGACCTTGGGCAGATAGTGTTATAGCGCGGTAGATGAGATCTGGTAACACCGTCACTGGGACGTGGTTTGCGTTTAGCGTGAGGCGATCACCACATCGTCCGGCAATCGCTCCAAGAGGTTCAAATACGCCATTATCCTGTTTATTCTCAATAATATCGTCGAGCTGATAACGAATAATTGGCTGAGTTTTACGACGAAAATCGGTGATGATGGGGCTGTAGTGAGTACGTTCGGTATTCAGCCAGTGTTTTTCGGTGTAAACAACATCTTGATTCCAGCGCATTTGTCCATGCTGATCAGTACATGCAAGAAAACCTTCAGTACATTGATAGACTTCATGGAGTTCGCTGTCGAACCGTTGAGAAATATAGTGACGGTCACTCTCGGTTAGAACCTCTGCCCCAGAAATGATCCGTTGTGGTTGAATTGCGGGTTGACCAAATTGACCGCTGAACTGGGCGCAGAGCTGAAGAGCTTGCGCACTACCAACCAAAAGCGTGGGTTGGAACTCATCCAGCTCTTTTATCCATTCTTGGTAAGGTTTGGTTAAATCGGCATAAAAGAATGTGACAGGCCCTTTCGCGACGGATTTATACAGTGGGCTGTTGGCTCGCAAGGCTAGTGCAATTCGGTGCTTTTGCCATAGGTTGGGCAAAAGGCGAGCCAATATATTGCCGGCCCACAGTTGTGTTTCCTGCTTGTCAGCAAGAAACAGCCCGCGCATGCCTGATGTGCCCGAAGAAAGCCCAACCGTAACATCGCCAACTTTCGAAGCGGCAAAGTTGCGTGACTGCTCTGCTTTGAGTGCCTGCTGCATTAACTGTTCAGCATCTAAGCCCTTCGTATTTAACTCTGAAAGGTTCTCCATCATGATTTGCTTATTCATGATAGGGAAATCACTGAGTGGTGCACCCTGAAAAGAGCGGTAATACGGTGAATGACGGCATACCCAATCCAAGTGTTGCGTTAAGTGTTGTTGCTGCCACGTTTCGACTTGTTCCCTTGAGCCGAAAGGGCGGTAGCGGGTTCGCCAGAATTCTGAGATAAGCGTTCTCACTTCATCCATCCTTCTTTGATTAGCTGTTGGATAGTTTCCTGACAATGTGAAGGTACAAAGCGAACAACGTGGCGGGTTTGTTGGTAGCAACTTCTCAACTCAGAGAGGGTGTTTTTATAGGCCTTTGTGTCATCGCAAAGCATGTTCGCCAGCCAATGCTGATCGATATTTTCACTCAAGCTCTCGATTAACCAGCATGCATCGGCGAGTAAGAACAGCCAACCCTGGTCTCTTTTAACCAGCAAGCCCACTTGACCAGCGGCATGGCCTGGCAAGCTAACCATATAAATAAGTTCATCGTCGAACATGTCTTTACAGAGCAAGTTAACCCCTTGGCACTGAGGAAGAATTTGGCTGATTGGCACAGAAAAATCACCATGAATGATGAAGTTAGATTCTAGTTGTGGAGGGAGCAGAGCTTTTAGGTAGCCTTTTCTTACGCCTCCAATTCGACCACTTTTAGTAATCGCATCTACCCCTTTTTGTTGGCAATGTAATTGAGAGTGGGAAAACTCAGACACGGCAGCAATGTGATCAGCATGGAAGTGGGAGAGCACTAAGTGTTCAATATCATGAGGTTTGAGACTTTCTTTCGCTAACTGCGCAACAATTCCGTGTTCTTTTTTATAGCGGCAAGGTGTTGTCCAAGCATAAAAGCGTTCAGGGAAGGGACGAGTAGCGCTAAAAAAATGCTCGTGATATCCCGTGTCAAACAGGATGTTGCCTTGTGTCGGGTGCTGAATTAACGCAACGGCTGCAGGAAATGCTCTAGGCTTTATACCAGAGCCTGGTTTGACAACAAAGCCTGGGTGTACGCAGTGTCCAGCCTCAAAGATTTTTATTTTTAGACCAGTTTGCATACTGCTGTATTCCTTCTTGAATTGAAAAAAGCGGTTGGTAATTCAGGTTTTTTATCGCCTTGCTGATATCCAGAGTTTGATGATAGTTAAACAATCCTGCGCTGTATGAAGTGAGCCTTGGCTCTGGCTGATGTGGTAAGCGCCTTCGTATTTGCTCACTGAGCTTTAATAATGGTGATACCACACCGTATGGTAATGATTGTAACGTTACTTTTAGGTTCAACCCCACACATAAAGCTTGTAGAACAGTCTCAATTGGCATTGGTTCGTTGTTGGAAATATTGAAGACATCACCATGCTGAAGCAGGTCTGCCTGAGTGCAAGCGAGCATCGCCGCATGGGCAACGTTGTCGACATAAGTTAGATCAACCACTGGGTTTCTACCCGATGGCAGAAGCAGAGTGTTGTTTTTTATCGCCTTAAGCACTCTTGGGATAATCGCGCGATCGTTGGGACCAAAAATGCCACGCGGTCTTAAAATGATCGCTTTGCTTTGGCCTTTTATGGCTTCAAGTTCAGATAGGTATTTGGTGTGTGCGTAATCATTACACCAGTGTGAAGCAATGGCGTCGGTTTCTCGAATATTCCAACGGTCTTGATGGTCAAAGTAGACGCTGGTGGAGGAAATATGGATAAAACGCGAGATTTGATGCGTATTAGCCGCATTGACGAGGTTTTTGGTGGCATCTACATTGGCTTGATAAAACGCCTGCCACTTTCCCCATGGGCTTGAGAGAGCGGCGCAATGGATGATTGCATCCATACCTTGGCATACCGCATGAACTGCTGAGTGGTCTCTTAAATCGACTATATGTGGGATAACATCGAATTGCTCGGCGAGTTGTTTAGCGATGACTGTGTTTCGTGCTGTAAAATGCAGTTCATGCTGCTGGTGAAACATTCTTAGAATTGCGCTACCCAACATCCCACTGCCGCCAGTGACTAATATCTTCATAGTTTTAGCACTCCCATCCCTAGTGACAACCCTGCGGCGGTGCCAGCTAATAACACATGTTTTCCTGCTGTTTCTGGTTGATTACGCAGCCAGTGTAAGTTAATCGGGAGTGAGGCTGCGACTTGGTTTCCCAAAGTCGAAAAGTGATTAACTGTTTTCTCGGTTGGTAACCCGGTGAGTGAGGGCAGTTTTTTTAATCCGTGCGCACTGGCTTGATGCGGAAGAAAATAATCAATATCGCTGAGCGTTACCGGAGAGGCGTCAAAGCCTTTTTTTAGAAACGCCGGTAAGGTTTTACGCACATGTTTAAACAGTGCTTTGCCCTCCATCTCAAACTGGCAGCTTTTTAAATAGGCTTGATGCTCTGAGGTGTGAGGGTTGACATGACTACCTCCGCCTTTTATCTGACAAAATGAATATCCGGTATGATGCGTTTCAAAGTGACTGGTGAGTAATCCATCACCGTTTTGTTCTTCGAGCAAAAACGCGGCGGCACCGTCGGCGAATAAGGTTGCAACTTCTGGTCTGAGCGTGAAATTTCGATTCAGTGTGATGCCAGTAGCGAGTTCGCTGGTGACAATGAGAATCCGACGGTATCGTTTTGCGAAGAATAGACTCTGAGCAAGATCAAGCGCAGAAAGAAATGATAAACAGGTGCTGTTCAAATCAAAACTTTCTAGCCATGTTGGAGCGTCTAACGCGGCGAGAACCGCTGAGGCGTCGTAGGGCAGAGACTGGTGGTGAGTGCCGCTGGCGTAGATAAGGAGATCAATGGAGCCCAAGGTATATATGTTTCCTAAACACTGCTCTATCGCCTGCACCGCCATGTAAATAGCGGTCTCTTTTGTATTGGCTACATGACGATATTCAACGTCGAATTTATTTCGGCAGGTCCCAGGCGCCAATTTTAGGAAGCGATCCATCTCTCGATCTGACCATTGATTCGTTGGCAGGTAGCTTCCACTGGAAACGATGTTAAAGCCCATTATTCTCTATACATTTATTAAAAACGTCGTTCAAAATAAACCACGTTGCATATTGAAGCTATGGCGAGCGAGATGAAAAATAAACAGAACAAAACAAATGGGAGTAAGAGCACGCTTTGGGTGCAATATTGAAAATGAATTTTCAGGAATGAGCCAGGCTTTGATTTGCTGGCTCAATATGAATAGAGTGAGGATTACTTCCTAAATTTAGCCAAAATACGATCTAAATGGTTCGCAAATTCGCGGCGATCGGTTTGGGAAAGCGCAGCGGGACCACCAGTCTGAATTCCGCTTGAACGCATGGTTTCCATGAAGTCGCGGATATTTAGACGTGCTTTGATGGTGTCTTTCGTATAAAGCTCGCCACGTGAACTGAGGGCTTGAGCACCTTTAGAGATGACCTCATCTGCAAGCGGAATGTCTGATGTGATCACCAAATCGTTGGCCTCCACACGCTTAACGATTTCGTTGTCAGCGATGTCAAATCCAGCTGGAACTTGCAGCGAGTGGATGTTGTCTCTTTTGGGCACCGGGACAACGTGGTTGGCGACAAACGTACATTCAATCCCCGTGCGTTCGGCGGCACGCACAATGGTTTCGCGGATGACTTTCGGACACGCGTCTGCATCTACCCATAACTTCATGATGACTTCTCACTTAGCTTGGCTTCTAGCTCTTCAATGCGAGCGACTAGTTTTTTCACCGTGCTTTCTAGCGCTGCAAGACGATCATTATCGGTGTGCGCTTGCGCTGCGACTTCAACCTTGGGAACACGCTGAGCGCTTTTCCAACTTTTTATTGCGGTGATTAATGCAGGCATTGGGACGGGCGTTTTCAAGCGTGCTTTCACTAACGCTACGGTTGGTTCTTTTCCTTGTTGTTGCAGTTGTTCCATTACCGCTTCTAATTCTTTAGTAACGTCTTGAGTTAACATTTTTAATCCTTAACAACGATATATCTATCATCATACGTTGAGTCCCCTAATTTGGCGAATAGCAATTTGGAATGTGTGGTGTGAGAGATCTCTTACATGGGTTGTGAGAGAAAACGATTTCGTGAGCGGAAAAATAGAAATTACAAACATCAAGTTATTGATAAATAATGATTTAACAACTATTTAACCAATGTGGCGTATAAATATTTATCTAGTATAGATTGTCAATTTTTAGGAAAGGCGTAAATTGAGAGTTGTCAGCAGGAAGCAGACATGGAACAGGAAAGCACCAAGGATTTGGTTATCGTCAGGAAGACGATTTGGTTGGTCAGGATGATTAATCAAGCATGGAGCGTAGGACATTGTAAGGACACTATCATCAATAGGATGTTGATGACTAAGGATAGACAATGGACCCCTCTAGGATAGAGGTTATGGACAGCGTCAGGAAGATGCAAGGGACACCGCTCAAGGAACAAGTGATGTGTGCTAACGGGGAATGTTAGCTATCAGGATGATAAGGACACCGCTAGGACGGCGACGTAAGGAATAAGCTGACGGAATCAGCCACTATTATGGATGATGCATGGAGCACTTTTAGTAGCCGGACTGCTGCGAGTAAGACCATGACCCCGATACTTATGTGTCGGGGTCTTTCTTATATAAAAAGATACCTAGTCGTTCTCGTTGAATTAAGCACCTCGAGGTGACTTGGGTATATCAATATCACAAAATTTATAAATTCCTAATAACACTTAATAAAAAACAATCCAGATCAATATCCTTTCCAATCAGTTGGTTTAACTTTCGGCTTCTCTACAAGGTGTTATGCCCCGCAGCTATTGAGCATATTCAAGCTCATCGAGTTTGTGATCTGCGGATAAATAAAGTTTGTTGTAATCAAGGAACAGATGTGGCCATAGTAACCAGAAGAATGCTTCTTCTACCCTACAATGAGTCGTTGCAACTAGAGTTCGTCATGCTGAATTGCTGTGCGAAAAACCGTGCTGAAATGAACGGTCCGTATACTGTCGCGTCTGCCAAACAGATGTTTGAGAAAATACTGGATGATGAAAATATTTATAGTATGGCGGTGCTAGAAAGCACCAGTCGTGACTATATGGGGCACGTGTTCATTTCCCATCTCGATTCCGAGCCTGAGTTAGGGTTTATTTTTGATAAATCTTATTGGGGTAAAGGGTTAGCGACAGAAGCTCTAAAAGCGTTTTTCCCAAAGGCGTGCCGTGAGCTGGGGCTACATAAGGTGAAAGCTAATGTGAATAGCAACCATCAAGCTTCTATGGCGGTGCTGAAAAAACTGGGATTTGTTGAAACAAAAGAAAGTAAGGATCTATATGGCCCTTACTTTGAAATGGAATTTACAAGCGATGCGGTGGTAGGTGAAAGTTCTGCGGCCTGAAACCGACCATGGTTAACTCCCCTTGGTAGCAATCGTCACCAAGAGATGAAAACTCAAATTGATACACCGTATGCCAACGCCAGACTCCGTCTGGCGTTTTTAGTTTATGGGCACCAAAGGCGATGCTGATTAATTGGAGATCCAATTGCTCACATTTACGCGTGATTGCCACTTTTGCGAGTTCGGCTTGACGACGTTGTTGCCAAAACAGATAACAGAAAAAGCATAGCCCTAAAATTGCTAAAAGATCACCAATCATCCCTGAACCTTTATTATCCCTTTGTTGCTTGTTGTAAGCTTACTAGCGCGTTTGCTAGTTCTTCAGATGGATTTGAATGTAGCAAGGGCAATAGCACCATTCTTAACTCTGGTAGCATCACTAAATCGGCAAATAACTGATTAAATAGGGCTTGATTACCGGTTTGAGCTAAACGCAGCAAAAACTGTTCTGCTACCTTTTCATTGGCTAGTAAGTGCCAAGCTCGGCCAGCCACGCCAATCAGTACTTCCTGATGGCTTAAACGAGGGCTTTGTAAAATCGCTTCTAACACTGGCGAGGCAATGGCTGTTGGTGCGCCAGCCAAAGCTCGGATAAGCGCTGAAAGTAGGAAGAGATCCGGTTCGCTACTTGCGATTTCTTGTTGTGCTTTGTCGGCGATACGCTCAGCTAAACGCTCTTGTAACTCTACATGCTCAAGCGCACCCAACAGAGCATAAAGTGGTTCATTCGGTAGGTGGTTCAATGCTTTGCGTATCATTACCCCGTTTTGCTCTTTGTCCAAACGAGCGGCCATGTCGGTGATTCCTTGCAGACCTACGGTTTGCCAATTATCCCAGCCTAAGCCACCTGAAAAGTAATGCTGAGTGTGCTCATAATATTGGCTGGTAGGAAGATCGAGATTCGCGCGGACCTGGCTATGGAACACGGCCATTTTGTCTTCGGAAGGTTTGAACGTATATGGGTTATTAGACAGCTTTTGCTGTTGCTCTTCAGTGATATCATCATTGAGGCGTGTTCCCATGGCTTCCACTACGTATTTAATGAAATTGCCGATATCCGCTTGCTTTAACAAACCGCGCTCGTCCAATTCAAACTTTAGAAACCAAATCCAAGGTTGCTTTTGTTCATTCCAATAAGCGATGGCAAGGTGTGCTTTACGCTGCATTGGAAATGGGTACGGTGCTTGACCTTTTTCTACATCGGCAAACTCTTTCTTAGCGATGGTTTTGATACGACGACCAAGATCGAAGATTTGATAATTACAGCGGCTGTTGTTCAACAGTTGAGTGAGGGTTTGAATGTTTTCCATTAAATACGACGTCCTAACGTTCTTTTCACAAGAAATGGTATCATTCTCGGCTAATTCAAGGTTCGAGATAGAATTAATGGTAACAAATACTCAATTGGTCGACTTACTTCACCAACTTGAAACGCAGCTTAAAGAACATAAGTTGTGGCAACACACTAGGCCTTCAGAGCAAGCCTTACAAAGCGTGGAGCCATTTGCGATTGATACGTTGCATCCTCATGAGTGGTTGCAGTGGATCTTTATAGACAGAATGCACGTGCTAGTGGAAAACAACCAACCATTGCCAAGAGGGTTTTCTCTCGAGCCCTATTTTTCAGAAGCGTGGAAGCAGGAACCGCAGTTCGCAGAGCTGCTTGTTACAATCCGAACCATTGATGAACTATGTAAGTAACCAAATGTTAGAACAAGAAATAGCGCGATCTTCAGAACCAGTGGAACTGGAGATCGTTTATCAGGATGAATATTTTGTTGCGGTTAACAAGCCTGCCGGCATGCTGGTGCACCGCAGTTGGTTAGATAAGCATGAAACTCAATTTGTCATGCAAACTTTGCGCGATCAAATTGGTCAGCATGTTTTCCCATTGCATCGTCTGGATCGTCCAACATCTGGTGTGCTCGTGTTTGCGTTGTCGAGTGAAGTCGCATCACAAGTCATGCCGATGTTTGCTGAACATAAAATGGAAAAGACATACCACGCGATAGTACGCGGTTGGATTGAGGAAGAGGGCGTCTTAGATTACGCGCTCAAAGTCGAGTTAGACAAGATTGCGGATAAGTTCGCTTCACAAGAAAAAGAAGCGCAAGAAGCGGTGACGGAATATAAACCGTTGGCTAAAGTGGAAGTTCCCTATTCGACGGGTAAATTTCCTACAACGCGTTATTGCTTAGTTGAGATGAAACCTAAAACGGGGCGTAAGCACCAACTTCGTCGTCATATGGCACATCTACGCCATCCGATCGTGGGTGATACAACGCACGGAGATGGAAAGCACAACAAGCTGTATCGCACAGAGTTTGATTCTCATCGTTTGCTACTGCATGCTTCAGAGTTACGGTTCGTCCATCCATTTACCGATCAAGAGATTGTCATGACGGCCAATATTGATGAGACTTGGCAGCAATTGTTTACTCGATTTGAGTGGGATGAATCGATGATCAACCGATAATCGGCGCAGTTAGATCTAGATAATGATTGAGTACAAATAAAAAGGGTTAGCATCAATGCTAACCCTTTTTTAATATTTAAGACTTAACGTTTTACTTTAGTTTTTCGAGATCCGCTTCGATCTCTGCGATCTTGCTCGAAACGACTTTTTCTAAATGACGAAGGTCTGAAAGAATTTTCTCTTTGACATCAACCTCAGGTTGTTTCGTTGGCTTAGTGATTTTATTCAGTTCATCAATGACCAATGTGAGGTTACGGTTGATTTCCGTTACTTCTTTATATTTGTGACTGCCACTGTCCACAAGAACATTTTTGATTTGGCGCGGGTATTTGAATTTAACGCTTTTGGCGAACAGCTCGCCTTTTTGCTTGTGGAAATAGATCTTGAGCACGTCTTTGTGTGCTTCTTGGCGTAGGGAATAACGTTCAATCTGCTTAGGGTCGTGAATACCCAAACCAGTGAGGTGGGGATACATAGGCTACCTCTATTACATCGAATTGATATTGATATAACTGTAGCAGCCTATGTATGAGCTAGATAGCTGATATTTAGCCAAAATGCTTAACTTGTGGGCAAGATCGCTCTCGCCCTGAACCGAAAAGATTGGCAGGTTTGATCTAAGCAGCGACCTCATCAGATAACTTTTCGATCAATCTCTCTCTTAGCTCATCTTGTTGTTCTTCACTTAATCTTCCCCCTGCATCACTGGTTAAAATAAACAAGTCTTCTGCTCGCTCACCAATGGTGGTGATTTTTGCACCATGAAGGTTGATATTTAAATCAGCAAACGTACGGCCTACTTTGGCCAACAGCCCTGGTGTGTCTAGCGCGACAAACTCCATCAACGTGTGTTTTTTACCTTTGGTTGGTAAGAAGTCGACTTTGGTTTTCACATTAAAGTGCTGAAGTTTGTTCGGAGTACGGCGTGTTTTAATCTTGGTTGGTCGGCCCGCCTCTAGTACATGGGTGAGGTGCTTAATCACCGCGGCGTGACGAGACTCATCAATCGCTTCGCCATGTTGATCGAGCACCATAAAGGTATCAATCACGTGCCCATCTTTGCTAGTCATGATTTGCGCGTCGTGTACATTAAAATTACGCCTATCTAACTCCGCCACGACCGTCGCAAATAAAGCAGGCTGGTCTTTCGTGTATACAAACACCTCAGTGCCGCCACGAGTGGCTTTTTTACTGATCAACACCAAAGGCTTAGTCGGATCTTCCATGCGAAGTAAGTGTTCGCAGTGCCACGCGATTTGCGTATGGGTATGACGAAGGAAATAGTCAGCTTTGAAGCGTTGCCACAATACTTCAATTTCGCGCGCGGCAAACCCCTCTTTGCGCAGCATTGCAGAGGCCATTTGTTGGTTGTGGCGAATTCGCTCACGCACATCGACAGGATTCTCTAACCCTCTACGTAAAGCACGTTGTGTAGAGTAATACAGCTCTGCGAGTAAGGTTCGTTTCCAAGCATTCCAAAGTTCTGGGTTGGTTGCACAAATATCTGCAACTGTCAGGCACACAAGATAATCGAGAGATTCTTCGTCTCTGACTTTTTTGGCAAATTCGGTAATCACATCGGGATCATAAATGTCTCGGCGCTGTGCGGTGACGGACATTAATAGATGATGCCTTACCAACCAAGCGACAAGTTTGGCCTCGGGCTTTGATAAGCCATGCTCAATACAGAAGTCGTAAGCCTCACCTTCGCCTATAACAGAGTGATCGCCACCACGTCCTTTACCGATATCGTGGAAAATAGCGGCAATAATCAGCAGTTCTTTCTTTTGCATACGTGGGTAGACGTCACAACAAATAGGGTGCTTCGCATGATTGTCTGGGTCACTGAAGGTATTAATGTGTTTCAGTAAGCGAATACTGTGCTCATCAACCGTGTAGGCGTGGAATAAGTCAAACTGCATTTGACCAACTATTTGGCTCCATTGCGGTAAATAGGCCGCCATAACCCCTAATCGGTGCATCAGGCTGAATGCTTTATGCAGAGCATTAGGGTGACGACATAACGCCATGAACTTTTCACGCGCAGCAGGAATGGTGTGCAAAAATTTGTTGAGTCGACGGCGCGCGGTGCGCAGCTGACGTAGTGTTGGTGGGCTCACCCCTTCAATGGTTGAGTCGTTCGCGATATGTAAGAACATATCCAGAATAGTTTCTGGGCGAGCTTGAAACAATGCGGGTTTCCGCGCTTCAATCAAAGAGCCACGACGTTGGAAGTCGGCATCGAGAATCTCGGCACTTTCTGTCGCCCCACCATTAATGATCGCTTGATCAAAAAGTTTGAGTAGCATTTTATTGAGCTCTGCCACACGACGAAGTGTGCGGTAGAACTCTTTCATCATCATTTCTACGCCTCGGTTGCCTTCACCGACGTAGCCTAGATTTTCCGCAACTTGTGCTTGATGGGCAAAGGTCAAGCGGTTGTCATAGCGGCGAAGCTCCATGTGCAGAGCGAAACGCACTCGCCAAAGGAAGTCCTGACATTCAACCAATTCTCGGTATTCTGCGTCAGTTAAAAATCCGTATCGGCTCATTTCCAGCAATGACGTGGCACCAAAGTGACGTCGGGCGACCCAGCTTAATGTATGAATATCGCGCAGTCCGCCAGGGGTCGACTTAATGTCTGGTTCTAAGTTGTAGGTTGTATCATGGTAACGGGCATGGCGTTCGCGCTGCTCTTGAATTTTCGCGCGGTAAAACGTTTCACTTGGCCAAAAGGAGTCTGACAATACGACTTTCTTCAGTGCCTGAAAGGTATCCTCGCTGCCACACAGCAGACGCGCTTCTTGAAGATTTGTCGCGACCGTTAGATCGGCTTTACCAATTTCCGCACATTCGTTAACGGTGCGAACTGCGTGTCCGACCTCGAGTTTTAAATCCCACAACAGCGTAATGAATTCGCTGATTTTTGCTTCTAGCGCGGTCGGCAGCTTATTGTTCGACAGAATCAAAATATCGATATCGGAGAGCGGATGCAGCTCGCCACGTCCATAGCCACCCACGGCAACTAGGGAAATGTTGTAAATATCTTTGAAGCCAAAATGTTGCCACAAACGATTCAGAAGCAGATCCATGTATTCTGCTCTGGCTAAAACCAAGCTTGTTACCGGATGATGATTGAGAAACTCTTGGTTTTGATCGGAGCTAAATTTCTCTAACTCTTGTTTGAGTTCTCCGATATTGATTTGTTCATCGGAAAAGGTAAGAGGGGACTGAAGTGTCATATTTGCCATCCGTGCAAGCTAATCTAGTTACAATCTAACAAATTTGTGGCAGATAAAAAATATCCCCGCCGAAGCAGGGATATAGTAAACAACGAGTGGTCGTTAGCTTTACGCGTTTTTCATTAGGCGAGGAATCGTATCGTCGCTACGAAGCGTCAGTACTTCACAACCTTCTTTTGTTACAACAATGGTATGTTCCCATTGCGCAGAGTTCTTGCCGTCGCCTGTGTAAACGGTCCAATCGTCTTGAGCGTCAACAGAGCAACCAAATTTACCTGCGTTAATCATCGGCTCAATAGTAAAGCACATGCCTTCTTTTAGTACGCGGCGGTCTTTGTTCTTGTAATGAACCACTTGTGGTTCTTCATGGAACTCATCGCCGATACCGTGGCCACAGAAGTCTTTCACAATAGAAAACTTGTTGCGAGGGTTGTTTTTGTTGTTCTCTTTGATGTACTTCTCGATAGCTGTGCCGATGTCACCAACCGTTGAACCTGGCTTTACGGTACGCATGCCAACATACAGTGCTTCTTGAGCAACCATGCATAGACGTTTGTTTGCAGGTGAAACATCACCGACTAGGAACATCTTAGAAGTGTCACCATGGTAACCTTGAGGACGCACGCTCAGATCCGCATTTTCGTCATTTGGAACGATTACGGTAATATCAACGTTTAAGATGTCGCCATCTTTTAGTACCGCTGGCTTCATTTGACCGTTGCTACCGATTTCGTCTTTTTCTGCTGGAATACCGTGGCATACGATATGGTTGATTGAAGTACAAATCGACTTAGGGAAACCATGGTAATCAAGCGGAGCAGAGTATGCGCCTTTTTCTAGAGCGTACTCATGACAGATTTTGTTCAACTCTTCTGTCGTCACACCAACTTTGATGTGTGGTTCGATCATTTCTAGAATCTCTGCGGCCAGCTTGCCCGCAATGCGCATGCGTTCTATTTCTTCAGCAGTTTTAATCTTGATTGACATTGGCTTTCTCTACTTATTCCTAAGCACGTAAACGTGCGAATGGCCGCATTCTATCAGACATCGGGGTGTTAACCCAAGTTAGATAGGAATAGGCATCATTCTTAATTCGATCGTATGTTTAAAGTTTTGCTTATAAATAGGAGAAAGTGGCACGGTGAAGAAATAATTTTTACTAGCCACAGTGAGCTAAAATATGGTATAAAGCGCGCCGGAATAGAGGACTGTTCTCTTCGTTTAACTAAGCTAAGCGGCGAAGCAAGCTTCATCCGAATAACCTTTTATCTTTAAATCACACACATTCCGTCACATATTCCGGGGTGCTGAGCAGAAGCTTGGTCGGAGTTATGGGGAATGTGGAGGCCTAACCCCATAGAGGAATTTAAAATGGCAACTGTATCAATGCGCGATATGCTAAAAGCTGGTGTTCACTTCGGTCACCAGACTCGTTACTGGAACCCAAAAATGAAGCCATTCATCTTTGGCGCTCGTAACAAAGTTCATATCATCAACCTAGAAAAAACTGTACCAATGTTCAACGACGCTCTAGCTGAACTAGCTAAAGTTGGCGAGAAGAAAGGTAAAGTTCTATTCGTAGGTACTAAGCGCGCTGCATCTGAAGCTGTTAAAGAAGCTGCAATCGCAAGCAACCAGTTTTACGTAAACAACCGCTGGTTAGGCGGTATGCTTACAAACTACAAAACAGTTCGTCAGTCTATCAAGCGTCTAAAAGATCTAGAGACTCAATCTCAAGACGGTACTTTTGACAAACTAACTAAGAAAGAAGCTCTAATGCGTACTCGCGAAATGGAGAAGCTAGAGAAATCTCTTGGTGGTATCAAAGACATGGGCGGCCTACCAGACGCTCTATTCGTAATCGACGCTGATCACGAACACATTGCAATTAAAGAAGCTAACAACCTAGGTATTCCAGTATACGCTGTGGTAGATACTAACTCTAACCCAGACGGCGTTGACTACGTAATCCCAGGTAACGACGACGCGATCCGCGCTGTACAGCTATACCTGAACGCTGCTGCTTCAGCAGTATCTGAAGGTCGTAACAAAGACGTAGCTGCAGTTGCTGAAAAAGACGGTTTCGTAGAAGCTGAATAATAGCGGCTCTGTGTCACACTTGGTCTATGTGAAACCTTTGTGTAGCATAAACTAAGTTATAGTTAGCAATGGGGGCCGACAATGTTAGGCCCCTGTTTTTTACCTTATTTCGAATCAAACGAGGAATACAGAATGGCAACTGTAACTGCTGCTCTAGTTAAAGAACTTCGCGAGCGTACTGGCGCTGGCATGATGGAATGTAAGAAAGCGCTTGTAGAAGCAAACGCTGACATCGAACTAGCAATTGAAAACATGCGTAAATCTGGCGCAGCGAAAGCAGCTAAGAAAGCTGGTAACGTTGCAGCTGAAGGCGCAATCATCATCAAAGAAGAAAACGGCGTTGCTGTTCTTCTTGAAGTTAACTGCCAAACTGACTTCGTTGCTAAAGACGGTAACTTCACTGCATTCGCAGAAGAAGTTGCAGCTGCAGCTCTAGCTTCAAAAGCGACTGTTGAAGAGCTACAAGCACAATTCGAAGACGCACGTGTAGCTCTTGTAGCTAAAATCGGTGAAAACATCACTATCCGTCGCGTAGAATACGTTCAAGGCACTGCAATTGCTTCTTACCGTCACGGTGAGAAAATCGGTGTTGTTGTTGCTGGTGAAGGCGACGCAGAAACTCTTAAGCACGTTGCAATGCACGTTGCTGCTTCTAAGCCTGAGTTCGTTAACCCAGAAGACGTACCAGCTGACGTAGTAGAAAAAGAGAAAGCGGTTCAAGTTGAAATCGCAATGAACGAAGGCAAGCCTGCAGAAATCGCTGAGAAGATGGTTGTTGGCCGCATGAAGAAATTCACTGGCGAGATCTCTCTAACAGGTCAAGCTTTCATCATGGAACCTAAGAAAACTGTAGGTGAAATGCTGAAAGAAAAAGGCGCTTCAGTTTCTACATTCGTTCGCCTAGAAGTAGGTGAAGGTATCGAGAAGAAAGAAGAAATGAGCTTCGCTGAAGAAGTTGCTGCAGCTCAAAAAGGTTAATCCTTAGAGACTGTATAAAGATTAGACCGTAGCCTTGGCTGCGGTCTTTTTATGAGCAGTGAACGATTAGCCGTGATGAATAGCCATAACTGAATTTGTGTCTATTCATGACTGTTAATCAACAACTCTCTTTGGAAGGTAAACTCCATGACTACGAACCCTAAACCAGCGTATCAACGTATTCTATTAAAACTGAGTGGTGAAGCTCTTCAAGGTGAAGACGGTTTTGGTATTGATCCTGCGGTCCTTGATCGCATGGCACAAGAAGTTAAAGAACTGGTTGAACTGGGTGTTCAGGTTGGTGTAGTTATCGGTGGCGGTAACTTGTTCCGTGGTGCAGGCCTTGCTGAAGCTGGTATGAACCGCGTAGTTGGTGACCACATGGGTATGCTTGCTACAGTAATGAATGGCCTAGCGATGCGCGATGCTCTTCACCGTGCATACGTGAATGCGCGCGTTATGTCTGCCATTCCTCTAAAAGGCGTATGTGACGACTATAATTGGGCTGATGCGATCCGTGAGCTTCGCCAAGGCCGTGTTGTCATCTTCTCTGCTGGTACGGGTAACCCGTTCTTTACAACGGATTCTGCTGCTTGCCTACGTGGTATTGAAATCGAAGCGGATGTTGTACTAAAAGCGACGAAAGTTGATGGTGTATTTACTGCTGACCCTGTAGCAAACCCAGACGCAGAGCTGTATGATAAGCTATCTTACGCAGAAGTTCTGGATAAAGAGCTGAAAGTGATGGACTTGGCGGCGTTTACGCTAGCTCGTGACCACAAAATGCCAATCCGCGTATTTAACATGAACAAGCCAGGCGCACTACGTCGCGTGGTTATGGGCGAAGCAGAAGGCACGCTAATCAACGAATAAGCTTGTCCCAAGGTGCCACCCAAAGCGTTAGGGTGGCGTTTGCTTTGCTCAACCGTTTTAGGCTTTCTTCAGGAAAGATGACATTTTTAAGGTGAAACTGTGATTAACGAAATCAAAAAAGACGCGCAAGAGCGCATGGATAAAAGCGTTGAAGCGCTTAAGAACAACCTTTCTAAAATTCGTACAGGTCGTGCACACCCAAGCCTACTATCTGGTATTTCTGTAGAATACTACGGTGCAGCAACACCTCTAAACCAAGTAGCAAACGTTATTGCTGAAGATGCACGTACACTTGCAATCACGGTTTTCGATAAAGAGCTGACTCCGAAAGTAGAAAAAGCGATCATGACGTCTGATCTTGGTCTAAATCCTATGTCTGCTGGTACTATCATCCGTGTTCCACTTCCACCACTAACGGAAGAGCGTCGTAAAGACCTAGTTAAGATTGTTCGTGGTGAAGCTGAAGGTGGTCGTGTTGCTGTTCGTAACATCCGTCGTGACGCAAACAACGATCTAAAAGCGCTTCTAAAAGATAAAGAAATCTCTGAAGATGAAGATCGTAAAGCACAAGACGAAATTCAAAAACTAACTGACGTTGCAGTTAAGAAGATCGATGAAGTTCTTGCTGCAAAAGAAAAAGAGTTGATGGAAGTTTAATACTCCCACACACATCACTGTTGGAAAACGCTGTGCTCACAGCTCAGCGTTTTTTTATGTTAGTCTATCCAACTGATGGAACTCAATTAACTCCCTATGCAAAATTCTCAAGCCTTCTCTGATTCCCTTCCTAAGCATATTGCCATCATTATGGACGGTAATGGCCGTTGGGCTAAGTCCAAAGGAAAACCTCGCGTATTTGGTCACAAAAAAGGCGTTAATGCCGTTCGTAAGACCGTGGCTGCTGCTTCAAAGCTTGGCATTAAAGCCATGACGCTATTTGCTTTTAGTAGTGAAAACTGGCGTCGTCCGGAGGAAGAAGTGGGTCTTTTGATGGAACTGTTTATCACGGTCCTGTCTAGTGAAGTAAAAAAACTACACAAAAATAATTTACGGTTGCGCGTGATCGGTGATACCAGTCGATTTAGTGAGCGTCTACAAAAGAAGATTGTAGAAGCTGAAAATCTAACGGCAGGTAACACGGGGATGGTGATCAACATTGCAGCCAATTATGGCGGTAAGTGGGACATCACAGAAGCGGCCAAAACGTTAGCGTTAAAAGCACGTAACGGTGAGATTCGTGTAGAGGATATCAATGAGCAGCTAATCACTGAGCATTTGACCATGGCAGACTTACCTGAAGTGGATCTTTTGATTCGTACCAGTGGAGAGTGTCGCATCAGCAACTTTATGTTGTGGCAAATGGCTTATGCAGAAATGTACTTTACACCCGAGTATTGGCCGGAATTCGACGAAGACAGCTTAGTTGAAGCTGTAACTTGGTTTATCAATCGAGAACGTCGTTTTGGCTGTACAGGTGAACAAATAAAGGCATTGATGGCAGCTCAATAAGGACTAGTTAGTTTGAAACAGAGAATAATAACAGCACTAATTTTAGCTCCCCTGGTTATTTTAGGCATTTTTAAATTACCCCTAATGGGCTTTATTGCCGCTTTAACTGCAATTACCCTATTAGGTTTTTGGGAGTGGACTCAATTTACAGGAAGCAACTCTCGCTTTGCTGCCCTCGTTCCGGCAGTCATTGTTACCGGACTTAGTTTTCTATATATTTCGCCTGACGCACATAGCCTCAACCATTTAGCAACGCCTCATTATGTTGTGCTGGGCCTTGGTTTTGTTTGGTGGATTATTGCTAGCTTAATGGCGATTACTTATCCCAAAACAACGAAATCTTGGCAAAATAATTTTGTTTTACGCCATGTGTTTGGTTTTCTGACATTAATTCCATTCCTTTGGAGTGTAGTTATTCTTAGAGCTCATGACATTACGGTAGATCCATACCACGGAGCAAAGCTCGTGTTATACGTTTGTTTCTTGGTATGGGCTGCAGATAGCGGTGCTTACTTTTCAGGCAAAAGCTTAGGCAAACGTAAAATGGCGCCACATGTCAGTCCGAATAAAACCATTGAAGGGCTTATTGGCGGTATTATCACGGCATTGATCGTGGCGTGGGCATTTGCTGATTGGTTTGATATTCAGTTCACCAGTCCTGTCCATATGGTGTTGATTACGTTGGTTACTGTTGTTATATCAGTGCTCGGCGATCTGGTGGAAAGTATGTTCAAGCGTGTCTCAGGCATTAAAGACAGCAGCAACATTATCCCAGGACATGGCGGTGTGCTCGATCGTATTGACAGCCTAACCGCAGCATTCCCAGTTTTTGCTCTTCTTTACTACGTATTCTAATTTATCAGGAGCGGCATTGTCGCTCCTGAGCTTTCTAACGGTCTTACAACATGCAAAAGTTAACGATTCTTGGTGCTACTGGATCCATTGGTGCAAGCACGCTTAAAGTGGTCGAACAAAACCCAGAGCTGTTTTCTGTCGTTGCCTTAGCGGCAAGCACCAACGTTGAAAAGATGATCGGGCTATGTCGTCAGTGGCAACCTAAATACGCGGTCATGGCGGACAAAGCCGCAGCGGTTCAACTCCAATCTGAGTTACATTTGTTTTCTCCAAGCACCGAAGTATTAGGTGGTGTGGATGCTCTATGCCATATTGCTTCATTGGACGAAGTTGACAGTGTGATGGCTGCTATTGTCGGAGCGGCTGGTCTACTGCCTACCATGGCTGCTGTGAAAGCTGGTAAGCGAGTATTGTTGGCAAATAAAGAAGCACTGGTCATGTCAGGCCAGTTATTTATTGATGCCGTAGAAGAGTTTGGTGCGGAGCTACTTCCCGTCGATAGTGAACACAATGCTATTTTCCAGTGCTTACCACAGCAAGTACAAACCAATTTAGGTCGTTGTAATTTACAAGAACATGGCATTTCTCATATTTTGCTGACTGGTTCTGGTGGTCCTTTCCGTTACACTGATATCGCAGAACTGGAAAAGGTGACTCCTGAGCAGGCGATCGCCCATCCAAACTGGTCGATGGGACCAAAGATTTCCGTTGACTCAGCCACGATGATGAACAAAGGCTTGGAGTATATCGAAGCTAAATGGTTGTTTAATGCGGCTCGCGAGCAGCTAAAGGTTATTATTCATCCGCAGTCTGTTATTCATTCAATGGTTCAATACCGCGATGGTTCGGTTTTGGCACAAATGGGTGAGCCGGATATGGCGACTCCTATTGCACTGACTATGTCATACCCATCAAGGGTTGAAGCTGGGGTTAAGCCACTAGACTTCACGCAAATTGGCGACTTGACGTTTTTGCAACCTGATTTTGCTCGTTACCCATGTTTAAAACTAGCAATTGACGCTTGTTATGAAGGTCAACATGCAACAACGGCACTGAATGCAGCGAATGAAGTCGCTGTTGATGCATTTTTAAATAACAGCCTAGGTTTTACGGATATCGCTCGCATCAATGAGTCTGTGTTGAATAAAATCAATGCAAGCTGCAAAGCTGAGAATGCGAATAGCTTGGAAAGCTTGTTAGAGCTAGATAGAATGGCACGAACTATTGCCCTAGAAACCATACGCGAGCGTATCTGATGACTGGTATATTGTGGAATCTCATTTCTTTTATCGTCGCACTGGGCATTCTTGTCGCTGTGCACGAGTTTGGGCACTTTTGGGTTGCTCGCCGTTGCGGCGTGAAAGTTGAAAAGTTTTCAATCGGTTTCGGTAAGTCTATCTGGAGTAAGGTAGGCAAAGACGGAACGGAGTACAGCATCTCAATGATCCCTCTCGGCGGCTATGTAAAAATGGTTGATAGCCGTGTTGATGAGGTGCCAGAACATGAGAAGCACTTAGCGTTTGATAAGAAGCCGCTATGGAAGCGAACCTCTATTGTTGCGGCAGGCCCTATCTTTAACTTCCTTTTCGCAATCTTCGCCTATTGGCTCGTATTTCTTATTGGTATCCCAGCAGTTAAGCCAGTAATTGGTGAAGTTACGCCCAATTCGATCGTCGCAGAAGCCGGAATTGAATCTGGAATGGAACTTAAATCGATATCTGGTATCAAAACTCCGGATTGGGAATCGGTAAATATGGGATTGATTTCTCATATTGGCGATGATTTGATGACAGTAACACTGACGTCAGCGAATGAAGTTGGTTCAGAAGTAACGAAAACGCTCGATCTGCGCGAATGGGAGTTCGACCCTGAAACTCAGTCTGCGATGCAGTCATTAGGTTTTGCGCCGTATACACCGGAGGTGTATCGCGTTATCGAACAGGTTTCGCAAGGTGGAGCGGCGGAAAAAGCAGGTGTGCTTCCAGGTGATGAGATTGTCGCTATTGGTGAACAACGCATCACGGAGTGGAAGCAAGTTGTTGAAGCGGTTCGCTCTAATCCTGATACACCGATTGAATTAACGGTATTGCGTCAGGGCTATGAGCAAACATTAACGCTGACGCCTGGTAGCCGTGAGCTAGCTAACAAAGAAGTCGTTGGTTTTGCAGGTATTGCACCTAAAGTCGCAGAATGGCCAGAAAGTTATCGCTTCGACCTTCAGTTTGGTGTATTCGAGTCAGTAGGTAAGGCGGTAGACAAAACCGGCCAAGTCATTGGCTTGACAATCAGCATGCTTAAGAAACTGATTGTTGGTGACGTTGGTCTGAATAATCTGAGTGGTCCAATATCAATAGCCAAAGGCGCAGGTGCGACGGCTGATTATGGCTTGGTCTACTTTTTAGGTTTTCTCGCTCTAATTAGTGTTAACCTAGGTATTATTAATCTCGTTCCTTTACCAATGTTGGATGGCGGTCATTTGTTGTTTTTTGCAATTGAAGCAGTCATTCGACGTCCTGTTCCTGAGAGAGTGCAGGAAATGGGCTTTAGAATTGGTGGTGCGATCATCTTCTCGCTCATGGCGTTAGCGCTATTTAATGATTTTACTCGTCTGTGATAGTTCAGAGACAAAAGCAGTAGCAAGGAATAATTAGAACAAGTATGGCGATTAAGCGAATTCTATTTGCAAGTTTACTGGCGACCAGTGTATCTGCAAATGGAGCAGAGAACTTCGTAGTTCAAGATATTGAAATCGATGGATTGCAGCGTGTAGCACTGGGTGCTGCGTTGTTGAAAATGCCTGTACGTGTCGGTGATACCATTGGCCAAGGCGATGTTGCAGAGATTATCCGTGCACTGTATGCATCTGGTAACTTTGAAGATGTGAAAGTGTTACGTGACGGCGGCGTTCTGATGGTTCAAGTCAAAGAGCGTCCTACTATTGCCAGCATCTCATTTTCTGGTAACAAAGCAATCAAGGACGAGCAGCTACAGGAAAACCTGAACGCATCTGGCGTTCGTGAAGGTGAAGCGCTTGACCGCACCACGCTAAGCAACATTGAAAAAGGCTTAGAAGACTTTTATTACAGCGTAGGTAAATACAACGCCACAGTAAAAGCGGTGGTGACTCCACTGCCACGTAATCGTTCTGACCTAAAGTTTGTCTTTACTGAAGGCGTGTCGGCAAAAATTCAGCAAATCAATTTTATCGGCAATGAAGTTTTCAGCGATGAGGACCTTCTTTCTCGTTTTAACTTGAATGTTGATGTGCCGTGGTGGAATTTCCTGTCTGACGAAAAGTACCAAAAACAAGTGCTTGCAGGTGATATTGAAGCGCTCAAATCATTCTATCTGGACCGCGGTTACTTAAAATTTAACGTTGATTCGACACAAGTTGCAATCTCTCCTGACAAGAAAGGGGTATACATTACTCTTGGCTTAGAAGAGGGAGAGGTTTATACCGTCAAGGACGTAAAGTTCCGTGGTGATTTGATTGGTGAGGAAGCGACGTTCGAACGACTTGTACCATTTGAAGACAATGAGACGTACAACGGCTCGTTGGTCACTTCAATGGAAGAGGGTATTAAACGTGTGCTTGGTGAGTCCGGCTACGCTTATCCTCAAGTGAATACCATTCCTGAGTTTGACGATGAGAATCAAGAAGTATCTTTGGTCGTTAACGTCGATCCAGGTAACCGAATTTACGTTCGTGATATCCGCTTCACGGGTAACAACTCAACCAAAGATGAAGTCCTTCGTCGTGAAATGCGTCAGATGGAAGGCAGTTGGTTAAACTCGAAATCGATTGAAACGGGTAAAACTCGTCTAAACCGTTTGGGCTACTTTGAAAATGTTGAAGTACAGACGGTTCGAGTTCCTGGTAGTGATGATCAAGTTGACCTAGTTTACTCTGTCAAAGAAGCGAACTCTGGTAGCGTTAACTTCGGTGTTGGCTACGGTACAGAATCGGGTGTGAGCTTCCAGGTTGGCCTGCAACAAGATAACTTTATTGGTAGCGGTAACCGTGTTGGTATCAACGCGATGATGAATGACTACCAGAAAAACATCAGTCTAGATTACCGAGACCCGTACTGGAACTTAGACGGTGTTAGCTTAGGTGGTAAGGTCTTCTACAACGAATTTGAAGCGAAAGAAGCTAATATCGTTGACTATACCAACGAAAGCTATGGTGCGAGCTTAACGTGGGGCTTCCCATTCGATGAGTTGAACCGTTTTGAATTCGGTGTCGGTTATACGCACAACAAGATCGGTAACTTATCGCCTTACTTGCAGGTAGAGCAGTTCTTAGAAGCGCAAAAAGATAATATAGATTCAAGTGGGGCATTGAATACGAACGACTTCGACTTCAATATCTCTTGGACACGTAATAACTTAAACCGTGGTTACTTCCCAACGGCAGGTAACCACCAACGTGCATTCTATAAAATGACCGTACCTGGCTCTGACGTTCAATACTTTAAACTGCAGTACGATGTTCGCCAGTATGTACCATTAACTAAAAAGCATGAGTTTACCCTCTTGTTCCGTGGCCGCTTGGGTTACGGTAATGGTTACGGTCAAACGGATGGTAACGATAACTTGTTCCCATTCTACGAAAACTACTACGCAGGTGGCTTTACATCGCTTCGTGGCTTTGGCTCAAACTCTGTTGGCCCTAAAGCGGTTTACCGCGATACATCCGGCTCTAACAATGGTACAGATATTGCGACAGATGATTCAGTGGGTGGTAACGCAGTCGCATTAGCAAGTATTGAGTTGATCGTTCCAACGCCGTTCGCATCAGAGGAAGTACAAAACCAAATTCGTACCAGTATCTTCTTTGATATGGCAAGTGTTTGGGATACCGAGTTTGATTATCGAGAAAATAGCAACATTTCGGGTGCTAACTACTACTACGATTACTCAGATCCAACCAACTACCGCTCTTCTTACGGTGCGGCGTTGCAGTGGATGTCTCCAATGGGGCCACTAGTATTCTCACTAGCGAAACCAATTAAGAAATTTGATGGCGATGATGAAGAGTTCTTCACATTCACTATCGGTAGAACTTTCTAAAGAGGAAAATATTTTGAATAAAATGATCAAAGCGGCTGGGATTGGCCTTCTTGTACTGAGCTCTTCAATGTTTGCAAATGCGGCAGAAGCTGCACAGAAAATTGCTTATGTAAATACAGCTCAAGTTTTCCAAGCTCTTCCTCAACGTGAAGTTGTACTACAAAAAATGCAGAAAGACTTCAAAAGCAAAGCTGATGAACTGAAGTCAATCCAAGCGCAAGCTAAAACAAAGATCGAAAAGCTACAACGTGACGGTGAGCTTTTGGGTCAAGACGAAGTTGAAAAGCTACGTATCGATATCGCGAAGCTAGACAGCGAGTACAAAGTGAAAGCACAAGCACTTGAAAAAGCAAGTGCGCGTCGTGAAGCTGAAGAAAAAGCGAAGCTTTTCAAAACGATTCAAGATGCAGTTAAGAAAGTCGCAGACAAAAATGGTTACGATCTTGTGATTGATATCTCTGCTTTGCAGTACGGCAAGCCAGAATACAATATCTCTGAAGACGTAATTAAAGCTCTAAAATAAGAAGTTATGAAGACATTAACATTAGCCGAATTGGCGACAATTACCGGGGGTGAGCTGTTTGGTGACGAGTCTCTCGTTGTAAGCCGTGTTGCCCCAATGGATAAAGCACAAGAAGGTGATGTAACCTTCTTGTCTAACCCAAAATACGCAAAACACCTTTCTGAGTGCCAAGCTACCGTTGTTATGGTAAAGGCTGAGCATAAAGAGCAATGCGTTGGAAACGCGCTAGTGGTTTCGGACCCTTATGTCGCATTTGCTCGTGTGGTCCAAGCGATGGATACCACACCAAAACCGGCAGACGATATTGCACCAAGTGCTGTGATTGCCGCTGACGTTAAGATGGGTGAGAACGTTACAATCGGCGCTAACGCCGTGATTGAAACGGGCGTGGAACTCGGCGACAACGTAAGCGTTGGCGCTGGTTGTTTTATCGGTAAGAACGCCAAGCTAGGGAATAACACCAAGCTTTGGGCTAATGTCACTATCTATCATGAAGTGTCATTGGGTGATGACTGTCTTGTTCAATCGGGCACCGTCATTGGCTCTGATGGCTTCGGTTATGCGAATGACAAAGGCGAGTGGATTAAAATTCCTCAGCTTGGTTCAGTGCGTATCGGTAACCGCGTTGAGATTGGTGCTTGTACTACGATTGACCGCGGTGCACTCGAAGATACTATCATTGAAGACAATGTCATTCTGGATAACCAACTTCAAATCGCGCACAACGTGCAGATCGGATATGGTACCGTGATGCCTGGTGGTACTATTGTCGCGGGCAGTACAAAAATTGGTAAGTACTGCCAGATTGGCGGCGCGTCTGTTCTGAATGGCCATATCACTATCGCAGATGGTGTGGCTATTACAGGTATGGGCATGGTAATGCGCAGTATCGAAGAAAAAGGCCTTTACTCATCAGGTATTCCACTACAAACGAACAGAGAGTGGCGTAAAACTGCAACTCGAGTTCACCGTATTGATGAGATGAATAAGCGCCTGAAAGCGGTTGAAAAACAGCTGGAACAGAAAGAAGAAATTTAGAACAAGTTATCTTTCGCTCTGTATTTAACGTGAAAGCTAACAGGCTCTAGTTCCATATTCTGTACGAAGACTCGCGAAATGCGGGTCTTTTTCTTCTATAATGACGCGCTCTAAGTAGATTTAACTCCAAGATGGTGCGTATTTTGCTAGTATATTGCAAAGCGATTCGGCTTTACGACCTGTTGCCACGTTTGCCATCTTGGCGGCAAAAAATTGATATAGGAAGACGACTTTGACTACTGAAAAGAAAACGATGAACATCTCTGAAATTCAAGAGCTACTACCTCATCGCTACCCATTCTTATTGATCGACCGAGTGATAGACTTCCAAGAAGAGAAGTACCTTCACGCGATTAAAAACGTGTCGGTTAACGAACCTCAGTTCACAGGTCACTTTCCTCAACTACCAGTATTCCCAGGTGTTTTGATTTTAGAAGCAATGGCTCAGGCAACAGGCTTACTTGCATTTAAATCATTTGGTGCACCAACAGAAAATGAACTGTACTACTTTGCAAGCGTAGACGGCGCGAAATTCCGTAAACCAGTGGTTCCGGGCGACCAATTGGTTATTGAGGTAGAATTTCTGAAAGAACGTCGCGGCATTGCTGCATTTAGCGGTGTAGCAAAAGTTGACGGCGAAGTGGTATGTTCTGCAGAACTGAAGTGTGCTCGTCGAGAGTTTTAATATGATTCATGAAACCGCTAAAATCCACCCGGCAGCGGTGGTAGAAGAGGGCGCCAAAATTGGTGCTAACGTAACAGTAGGTCCTTTTACGTACATCACCTCTACGGTTGAAATTGGTGAAGGCACAGAAGTGATGTCTCACGTTGTGATCAAAGGTCACACAACTATTGGCAAAGATAACCGTATTTTCCCACATGCTGTCATTGGTGAAGAAAACCAAGACAAAAAATACGGTGGTGAAGACACAACTGTGGTTATCGGTGACCGTAACGTCATTCGTGAAGCGGTCCAAGTTCACCGCGGCACAGTGCAAGACAAAGCAACCACGATCATTGGTGATGACAACTTATTGTGTGTGAATGCACACGTTGCGCATGATGTTGTTATTGGTAACCACACTCATATCGGTAATAACTCGATTCTTGGTGGTCACGTTACTGTTGATGATTATGCTGGTGTGATGGCGCTGTCTGCGATTCACCCGTTTTGTACAGTGGGCGCTTACGCGTACATTGGCGGCTGCTCAGCAGTGGTGCAAGATGTCCCAGCTTATGTACTCGCGCAAGGTAACCACGCTACTCCATTCGGCTTGAACCTTGTTGGCTTGAAGCGTAATGGCTTTGAGAAACCAGAGATTCGTGCGCTACAAAAAGCGTATAAAGAAATCTACCGTTCAGGTAAGACGCTAGAAGAAGTGAAGCCTATTCTGGCTGAAATGGCTCAAGAGTGGCCGGCTGTGAAGCGTTTCTCAGATATTCTGGAAACGACGGAACGTGGCATTATTCGTTAATTGGCGAATGAACCAATAAATAAAAAGATCGTGACCAAATTTGAGGTTACGATCTTTTTGTGTTTTATGGATAAGGCAAACCGTTATCCATAGCGCACAGGAAAAATAGCGAAGTAGATATGGAAAGACCATTACGTATTGGCATCATTGCCGGAGAATTGTCTGGCGATACGCTAGGTGAAGGCTTTATCAAAGCAGTAAAGCAACAATATCCAGACGCAGAGTTCGTAGGCATTGGTGGTCCGAAAATGATAGCCCAAGGTTGCGAGTCTCTGTTTGATATGGAAGAGCTTGCGGTGATGGGATTAGTCGAGGTTTTAGGCCGCTTACCGAGACTTCTTAAAGTGAAAGCTGAGCTCGTTCAGTATTTTACTCAGAATCCGCCTGATGTTTTCATCGGGATCGATGCTCCTGACTTCAACTTACGCCTGGAGCTTGACCTCAAGCAAGCGGGCATTAAAACCGTTCATTACGTGAGTCCGTCTGTTTGGGCTTGGCGTCAGAAGCGCATCTTTAAAATAGAAGCGGCAACGAACTTGGTGCTAGCATTTCTTCCGTTTGAGAAAGCGTTCTACGACAAATTTAATGTACCTTGCGAGTTCATTGGTCATACCTTGGCTGATGCCATCCCACTAGAATCAGAACAAGCGCCTGCACGTGAGTTGCTTGGTTTAGAACAAGATAAAAAGTGGCTTGCTGTCCTGCCAGGCAGTCGTGGTAGCGAGTTAAAAATGCTCTCAGAGCCATTTATTGAAACCTGCAAGTTACTCCATAAAAAATTTCCAGAACTGGGGTTTGTTGTCGCGCTTGTTAATCAAAAACGCCGTGAGCAGTTTGAACAAGCATGGAAAGAGCTAGCGCCAGAGTTGGACTTCAAGTTAGTTGATGATACTGCACGCAACGTCATCACCGCATCCGATGCCGTGATGTTGGCCTCCGGTACCGTAGCGTTGGAGTGTATGCTTCTCAAGCGTCCAATGGTGGTGGGTTATCGTGTGAATGCATTTACTGCTTTTTTAGCTAAACGTCTATTGAAAACGAAGTATGTGTCATTGCCGAATATCTTGGCGGATGATGAGCTCGTCAAAGAATATCTACAAGATGAGTGCACACCAGACAATTTGTTTACTGAGGTTTCTCGCTTATTGGAAAGCGACAATAAACCGATGTTAGATAAGTTTACGGAAATGCATCATTGGATTCGTAAAGATGCGGACCAACAAGCCGCAAACGCAGTTCTAAAACTGATTGAAAAATAGAGATTTATCATGGCTGTTAAACCAAAAGCGACCAAAACCAAAGTTGAACTCCCTCCGTTTGAATATCCGCAAGGTTATCAGCTTGTGGCCGGAGTCGACGAGGTCGGACGTGGCCCTTTGGTAGGAGACGTCGTCACCGCTGCGGTTATCCTTGATCCTAACAATCCTATTGAAGGGTTGAACGATTCGAAAAAATTGACCGAAAAGAAACGCATGGCGTTGCTTCCTGAAATCAAAGAAAAAGCATTGGCGTGGGCGGTCGGGCGTTGTTCTCCTGAAGAAATTGATCAACTGAATATTTTACAGGCGACTATGGTTGCGATGCAGCGTGCAGTGGCGGGGTTACAGGTTCAACCTGATTTGGTGTTGATTGATGGTAACCGTTGTCCGGAGCTGCCAATGGATGCTCAAGCTGTAGTAAAAGGCGATCTACGTGTTGCCGAAATCAGTGCGGCTTCAATTATTGCCAAAGTCGTGCGTGACCAAGAGATGGAAGAGTTGGATAAACTTCATCCACAATTTGGCTTCGCGAAGCACAAAGGTTACCCAACTAAAGCGCACTTTGAAGCGATTGAGCAACACGGAGTGATCAGTGAACACCGCAAGAGTTTCAAGCCAGTAAAAAAAGCGTTAGGCATAGAATAATCAAACGATCTAATTGGTGTTATAAACCCAACCTCTTTAGGTTAGAATCCCCAACAAAATAGAGTTACACGGTACCTGTTAATGTCAGATCCCAAATTCATCCACCTGCGTGTTCATAGTGACTTCTCGATGGTGGATGGCCTCAACAAAGTTCCGCCAATCGTAAAGAAAGTTGCTGAGCTCGGTATGCCCGCAATGGCGTTGACCGACTTTACCAACCTATGTGGTTTGGTGAAGTTTTACGGTACGGCGCATGGCAGTGGTGTTAAACCGATCATCGGTGCTGACTTTAAAATGCAGTCGGACGAGTTTGGTGAAGAGCTGACACAAGTGACTTTGCTTGCGGCGGATAATGTAGGTTATAAGAACCTGACGTTATTGATATCAAAAGCGTACTTACGTGGACATGTTCAACACCACCCTGTGATTGATAAAGCCTGGTTGGCTGAAATGTCTGAAGGCCTGATTGTATTATCCGGCGGTAAAAGCGGGGAAATTGGTCGCGGCCTTTTGAAAGGCAACCGTCAAATAGTGCAAGGGTGTGTTGATTTCTATAAACAGCATTTTCCAGATCGCTTTTATCTTGAGCTACTTCGTACCGGTCGTCCAGATGAAGAAACTTATCTTCACTTTGCGGTTGAATTGGCAGAGCAGCAAGACTTGCCAGTAGTGGCGACCAATGAAGTTGTATTCCTGAGTCCTGACCTATTTGATGCTCATGAAATACGCGTAGCGATTCACGATGGTTACACATTAGAAGATCCGCGCAGGCCAAAAAACTACAGTCCGCAGCAATATCTTCGTACAGAAGAAGAAATGTGCGAGCTGTTTGCTGATATTCCTGAAGCGTTAGAAAACAGTGTCGAGATAGCGAAGCGTTGTAACGTGACTGTGCGCTTAGGGGAGTACTTCCTACCAGCCTTCCCAACCGAAGGGATGAAAGAGACTGAGTTCCTAGTCATGAAATCCCGAGAGGGGTTGGAAGAGCGTTTAGAGTTCCTATTTCCAGATGAAGAAGAGAGAAAACGTCGCCGCCCTGAATATGATGAACGTCTTCAGATAGAGCTAGATGTTATCAACCAAATGGGATTTCCTGGTTACTTCTTGATCGTAATGGAGTTCATCCAGTGGTCAAAAGATAATGGAATTCCTGTAGGTCCTGGACGTGGTTCCGGTGCTGGTTCTTTGGTGGCTTACGCACTAAAAATCACCGATCTGGATCCACTAGAATATGACTTGCTGTTCGAACGTTTCTTGAACCCAGAACGTGTTTCGATGCCCGATTTCGACGTCGATTTCTGTATGGATAAACGTGACCAGGTTATTGACCACGTTGCGGAAATGTACGGTCGCGACGCGGTATCTCAGATCATCACGTTTGGTACCATGGCGGCAAAAGCGGTAATCCGTGACGTTGGCCGCGTATTGGGCCACCCATTTGGTTTTGTTGATCGTATTTCAAAGCTGATCCCGCCCGATCCAGGCATGACGCTAGATAAAGCGTTTAAAGCTGAACCTGCACTACCTGAATTGTATGAGGCCGATGAGGAAGTTAAAGAACTCATCGACATGTGTCATATTTTGGAAGGCTGTACGCGAAACGCCGGTAAACACGCTGGTGGTGTTGTAATTTCACCTACAACAATTACCGATTTTGCGCCAATTTATGCAGACGCTGAAGGTCACTTTCCGGTTACTCAATTTGATAAAAACGATGTTGAGACCGCTGGCCTAGTTAAGTTTGACTTCTTGGGTTTACGTACCTTAACCATTATTGACTGGGCGTTAGGGCTGATTAACCCACGCCTAGAGCGAGAAGGGAAAGAACCGGTTCAAATTGAATCCATACCGTTAGAAGACCCTGCCTCTTTCCGTTTGTTGCAAAACTCTGAAACGACAGCAGTATTCCAGCTTGAATCTCGAGGCATGAAAGAGCTGATCAAACGACTTCAGCCAGACTGTTTCGAAGACATTATCGCATTGGTAGCACTCTTCCGTCCGGGTCCTTTGCAATCGGGCATGGTAGATAACTTTATCGACCGTAAACATGGTCGAGAAGCGATCTCTTATCCAGATGAAAAGTGGCAACACGAGTCGCTAAAAGAGACGCTTGATCCAACCTACGGCATCATCCTGTATCAAGAGCAGGTAATGCAGATTGCGCAGATCTTAGCAGGTTACACGCTAGGTGGTGCGGACATGCTTCGTCGTGCAATGGGTAAGAAAAAGCCAGAAGAGATGGCAAAACAACGTGCTATCTTTGAAGAAGGTGCGATAAAGAACGGTATAGATGGCGAGTTGGCGATGAAAATCTTCGACTTGGTAGAAAAGTTCGCCGGTTATGGTTTTAACAAATCGCACTCTGCTGCTTATGCATTGGTTTCTTATCAAACTCTTTGGCTGAAAACACATTATCCTGCCGAATTTATGGCTGCGGTAATGACAGCCGATATGGATAACACGGAAAAAGTCGTTGGCTTGGTCGATGAGTGTTTCCGTATGAAGCTTACCGTGCTGCCACCAGACATCAACTCTGGCCTATATCGCTTTAATGTTGATGAAAATGGCGCAATTGTTTACGGTATTGGTGCGATAAAAGGGGTTGGTGAGGGCCCTATCGATGCGATTCTTGAGGCGAGAAATAAAGGTGGTCACTTTAAAGACCTGTTTGATTTCTGTGCTCGAGTTGATCTAAAACGCGTCAATAAACGAGTGATAGAGAAGCTGATTTACGCGGGCGCGTTGGATCGACTAGGCCCACACCGCGCGGCGATGATGGCGTCACTCAATGATGCGGTAAAAGCAGCAAGTCAACATCACCAAGCTGAGGCGTTTGGTCAAACGGATATGTTTGGTGTGTTAACGGATGCGCCTGAAGAAGTAGAGCATAAGTATACGCAGGTTCCGCCTTGGCCAGAAAAAGTGTGGTTAGAGGGCGAGCGTGATACCCTAGGTCTATATTTGACAGGGCACCCAATTAACGCCTACGTAAAGGAACTAAACAAATACACCAGTTGTCGACTAAAAGACGCAACGCCAACGCGTCGCGACCAATCTGTCACGGTGGCTGGTTTGGTTATTGCCGCTCGTGTAATGACGACCAAGCGTGGTACACGAATTGGCATTATGACACTGGATGACCGAAGTGGTCGCATGGAAGTGATGTTGTTCTCAGATGCACTGGATCGATACGCTGAACTTCTCGAAAAAGACAGAATTTTGGTCGTTTCTGGACAGGTCAGCTTTGATGACTTCAACGGTGGCCTTAAAATGTCGGCGCGTGAAGTTATGGATCTCGGCAGTGCGCGCGAGAAATACGCTCGTGGTTTGTCGGTATCGATAGATGCAACTCAGATCAACGATCAGTTTTTTGAGCAGTTCAGCCGTATTTTAGAACCGCACAAAGCCGGAACCGTACCCGTCAATGTATACTACCAGCGTGCCGACGCCAGAGCGCGGTTAACATTGGGCACCGAGTGGCGAGTAACGCCAAGTGATACATTACTCGACGATTTAAAACAGTTGCTTGGCAAAAGCCAGGTAGAACTCGAATTTAACTAAAAATTCAGCGCAATATGTTAGACGCTGAGTAAACAAGGATTCATAGATGAGCCTAAACTTTCTTGAATTTGAAAAGCCAATCGCAGAACTAGAAGCGAAAATTGAAGCATTACGTGATGTCTCTCGTCACGGTGGTGATTCTGCGATTGACCTGGATAAAGAAATCGAACAGCTTGAGAAGAAAAGCTTAGAGCTGAAGAAAAAAACCTTCAGTGACCTAGGCGCATGGGAAACAGCTCAACTGGCTCGTCACCCACTACGTCCTTACACGCTGGATTACATCCAACACGCTTTTGAGGAGTTTGATGAATTAGCGGGTGACCGCGCGTTTGCAGACGACAAAGCGATTGTGGGTGGCATGGCTCGCCTTGAAGGCCGCCCTGTGATGATCATTGGTCACCAAAAAGGTCGTGAAACCAAAGAGAAAGTGAAACGTAACTTTGGTATGCCAAAACCAGAAGGTTACCGTAAAGCGCTACGTTTGATGGAAATGGCAGAGCGTTTCAACATGCCGATCATCACATTTATCGACACGGCTGGCGCGTATCCAGGTGTGGGCGCAGAAGAGCGTGGTCAATCTGAAGCTATCGCGAAAAACCTAAAAGTGATGTCTGGTCTTAAAGTGCCAGTAATCTGTAACGTTGTTGGTGAAGGTGGTTCAGGCGGCGCACTAGCAATTGGTGTAGGCGACTACGTGAACATGCTTCAGTACTCTACATACTCAGTAATCTCTCCTGAAGGTTGTGCTTCAATCTTATGGCGTGATTCTGACAAAGCACCGCAAGCTGCAGAAGCGATGGGTCTAACTGCTCCTCGTCTTAAAGAGCTTGAACTGATCGACGAAATCATTGAAGAGCCACTAGGCGGCGCTCATCGCGATCATGTTCAAATGGCAGCGAATATGAAAGCAACACTACTTCGTCAGCTAGAAGATCTAGAACAATTGGATGAAGAGACGCTACGTGAACGTCGTTACCAGCGCCTAATGAGCTACGGTTACTGTTAATTTCGGTGATTGCTATTAAGCGTTAGCTGATATCTCAAGTGATAACAGTTAAAATAGAAAGGGTTGGATGAGAGTCCAGCCCTTTTTTGTACCTATCGGATCGCTTATGGAATCGCTTTACCCGCATTTTGCTCAAGTTCTCGGCCGCTACTATCAATCAGGCACTAAGGTTGTCTTGGCGTTTAGCGGAGGAGTGGATTCACGTCTTTTACTCGAATTACTCAGTCGCTATCAACAAGCGCATTCGATAGAGTGTCACGCTGTGTATGTGCACCATGGTTTGAGCTCGAATGCCGATGATTGGGCCGATAAATGCTTACTTTGGGCAAAACAAGTGGGCATATCATGCTCGATTGAGCGAGTGAGCTTAGACATCAGCAATGGTGAAAGTATTGAACTTCTTGCTCGTGAAGCTCGCTATCAAGCCTTAACTAAGTACATTCAAGAAGGCGATATACTGTTGACCGGCCAACATGCTGATGATCAACTAGAGACATTTCTCCTTGCTCTTAAGCGAGGCAGCGGGCCAAAAGGGTTATCTTCGATGGCGGAGAGTATGCCGTTTTCTGGTGGATCCCTAGTTCGACCATTGCTTACTATCAAGCGGAAGACCATCGAAGACGCGGCTACTAAATTAGGTTTGGAGTGGGTGGAAGACGAAAGCAACCAAGATACTCGTTATGATCGTAACTTTCTTCGTCATTGTGTTATCCCTGAACTGTCTGGTCGCTGGCCTAGTATCCATCAAGCGGTTCAGCGCAGTGCAAGCTTATGTGCTCAACAAGAAGCGCTATTGGATGAACTATTGAGCGCGGTGTTTGAACGCGCTTTACAAACGGATCTAAGTTTAAGTATTAAAGAACTGGCTAAGCACAGTGAATTAGCGCGTGCGCGCTTGATTCGTATGTGGCTGGCTAAGCTTAATACTAGTATGCCGACTCAGGTACAACTCAATCTTATCTGGAATGAAGTCGCATTAGCTCAGCAAGATGCCAACCCCAAACTACAACTTAAACAAGGTGAAGTGCGCCGTTTTCGAAATCGTCTCTACTGGGTAACAGAAATCGCTGACGTCACTGAGTGGCAAAGTACGATTCAAGTCGATACCGTTTTATCGCTTCCAGAGCGGCTAGGGGAACTGACCTTAACGACGAGTTCTAGTAACGCAACGATTGCGCTTCCGAGTCAGCCAGAATTGCTTCGCGTGACCTTCAATCCGGAAGGCTTATCAGCGCATCCAACCACGCGTAATAACAGTCGAAAACTGAAGAAATTATTCCAAGAATACAATGTGCCAAGCTGGCTGCGTCGTCAAATTCCGATTTTGATGTATCAAGACCGAGTCGTTGCTGTGGCAGATCTGTTCGTTGATCTGGCGTTTAATGGTCAAGATTGTGAACTTATTTGGCGCAGGTAATGAAAATTCATGCCACAATGTCGATTATAAAATATAAAAATCCTTAAATAATAATTGATTAGGTGAAGCAATGAAGAAAACAATCATGGGCGCAATGGTGGCGCTAACCATGTTCAGTGGGCAGGCTCTAGCAGCGGGAGATGCCACAGCAGGTCAAGCAAAGGCAGGAGTATGCGCTGCGTGTCATGGCGCCGACGGCATTGCTGTCATTCCGGGTTACCCAAACCTGAAAGGGCAAAACGAGCAATACATTATCAGCTCAATTAAAGCCTATAAAAACAAAGAGCGAACAGGTGGTCTTGCTGCTGTTATGCAAGCTCAAGCTTCACTGTTGTCTGATGAAGATATCGCAAATCTAGCGGCTTACTACGCAAGTTTGAAGTAAACGCGAGTCTGAAAAAGCTTGGACGATTGGGCATTGAGCTGTCCTCATTGGGGTTTTATCAACTCACGATATTCGCCATGTTAATTTGCTCAATCTGGATTTTCGCTGGTGGATCAGAGACAAACATTGAATGTTGCGAAACGCTAAACGATAATAAGCGCAATCGATTGAAGCTTAAGGGATGAACATGAAAAAAATTGAAGCGATTATCAAGCCATTTAAATTGGATGATGTTCGAGAAGCGCTAGCTGAAGTTGGCATTACAGGGATGACCGTCTCTGAAGTGAAAGGCTTTGGTCGCCAAAAAGGTCACACCGAGCTTTACCGTGGTGCAGAGTACATGGTGGACTTTCTGCCTAAAGTGAAGCTCGAAATCGTTGTAACGGAAGATGTGGCTGATAAATGCGTAGAGACGATCATTGAAACCGCGCAAACCGGCAAAATTGGTGATGGTAAAATCTTTGTTACTGATGTTGAGCGTGTGGTTCGTATCCGTACTGGTGAAGAAGACGAAGACGCGATCTAAGGTTTCTTGTTACCTTTCTCGTATTTATTATGCTAAAAGGGAGCCAAGTGGCTCCTTTTTTGTTTTTTACTTTCAGTGAAATCAAATAACCCGAGGTTGGTTGTTCCAGTTTTAGGGTGCGTATATTCAGGTTTGTCGTATGTTTAAGCGTTTTTTTCTGGCGTTAGCTTTTCTTATTATGGCGGTATTGGTCGGCTTCCAGGTTATTTTCACCGTACCAGATCAGCCGCAAATCATTACTCAAACAGGTTCAGAGCTGACGCAGGATATTAGGTGCATCGAATTTAGCGGCTCAAAAGCTCTGGATCAGGGCGGTGAAATCAATGTACTTGTCTGGAATATCTACAAACAGAACCGAACTAATTGGCAAAGCGCACTCAATGAATTCTCTGCTGAGAAACAACTGCTGTTATTGCAAGAGGCCAGCATGACACCATCTTTTAAGCAATGGTTGGTGGATGGCAACTGGGTCAGCAATCAAGTGAGTGCCTTTAAGGCATTGGGCAGCGGTGCCGGTGTGATTAGTATCGCTAAAGGGCAACCAGAAAAAGCCTGTGCTTATACGTCTAAAGAGCCTTGGCTGCGTTTACCCAAGTCTGCACTATACAGTCAGTATCACTTAAGCAATGGCGAGAGGCTCGCTGTGGTGAATGTACATGCGATTAACTTCACGGTTGGCACGCAAGAGTATGTCTCTCAGTTAACGGCTCTTGAAATGCTTTTAAAGCATCATACAGGGCCGATCCTATTCGCTGGAGACTTCAATAGTTGGAGTGAATCTCGCGTTAATGCGATGCGACAGGCCTTAAAAGCCGCGGACTTGCAAGAAGTGACGTTCTCGCCTGATCATCGAGTCCAATTTATAACGGGATTACCGCTGGATCATGTATTTTACCGAGGACTGACCCTCAAATACGCGAAAGCGCCGCAGAGCGACGCTTCCGATCATAACCCATTGTTACTGTCATTTACGTTAGATGACTAGCTTAGGTCACTACAATATAAAGCGCCCAAATAACGTAGAAGAATACCCATGGCAGGCTTGCAATCACCAAGGCTTGCCCACGTTCAAACTCAGTCCAAGTAAGCACAACACCGTAGCCCAATACAATGTACCAAGGCAGCAGTAGTGGTAGTGAGCTGGCAAAATGCGACCACTCGCTGGTAAGCGGCAGTTTTAATAGACCATTGAGGCTGTTTAAATCTGCTGCGTAAGTCATCACCTGACCATGCTTGAGTAACAGGCTCGCGTAGCTTGCGATATCGCCCAATACTGCTGGGAATAAGATTGCACACGACGCGGCAAACCACTTCCAGTAACCATATTGTTGCTTGCTTGCCTTCGTTGCAAGAAAGAACCAAAGCGCAAGCAACAGTAAGGTGGCAAAGCGGTTGAATACATCATTGATGATCGCACTTGCCATTAGCGTGTTTGGCTCTAATAGCTCAATCTGCTTTGGGTCGATTTGTTGAAACTGCGCGGCTAGTTGGTCACTAAGCCACGTGAAATCGACATTCGAAAAGTAAGCGCCCCAGAATAAAAACGGACTAAGCATCAAGAAGATGAACGGTTGCCATCCCCATCCGCCGCGTTGGTAAAGCGCTAGAAAGCAAGATGTTGGAGAACGAAAAATGTCCAACAGCATCACAAGTGGGTTGCTTGATGGGTTCATACACTTACCTTCGTTACGTCAACGTACAACTTAAGTTTTTGACCTGGTTGTAAGTATTTTTTCTTGTGTAGCGAGTTCCATTTCACGATGTCGTTCGTTTTTACTTTGAACTTGCTTGCAATGCCGCTAATGGTGTCACCGGAGCGAACGTTGTAGAAAACGGTACGAATCACAGCACCTTTGTCTGAGTCCTTCCAAATCACGAGCTTTTGACCAACGCGCAATGGATCTTTAGGGCCCATGCCATTCCATTTTGCTAACGATTTATACGACACTTTATTTTCACGTGCGATTGACCACAAACTTTCTCCAGACTGAACGACATGAGTGAGCTTGAGTTGTCCACGAGCACGTGATTGAGTCTTGCTTAATCGATTTTGTGCCGTTAGTGCGTATTTCGCATCGTCTTTTGTTGACGTCGGAATCAGTAGGTATTGGCCAATACGAATATTGTTATTCGACAGGCCGTTTGCACGTCGAATCACTTTTGTGGTTGTGCCGTATTTATTAGCTAGCACACTTAAAGAGTCACCAGACTTCACCTTGTAGCGAGCGACCTTCATCCCTTTACCACGGTTTTTCTCCACCTTAGTGAGAAAAGTCTCTTTTTTCTCTACCGGAATCAAAAGTTGGTGCGGACCTTCAGGCGCAGTCGACCATTGGTTGTATGCAGGGTTGTAACTTTGTAACTCTTTCACACTAATGCCGGCATAATCTGCTGCAATGGCCAGGTCAAGCTGTTCTTTCGGATCGACAAGCGTTAGAACAGGCTTGTTTGGAATCGCAGGAATATTAAGTCCGTACTTGTCTTGGTTTGCGATGACATCAGCCAAAGCTAGCAGCTTAGGTACGTAACTGCTGGTCTCTTTTGGTAAGTCCAATGAGAAGAAATCAGTAGGTTTACCGAGCTTTTTATTCTTACGAATTGCGCTAGAAACACGGCCACCACCACTGTTGTAAGCAGCAATTGCATGCTCCCAGCTACCATCAAAACGCTCGTTTAGTTGTACAAGGTAGTCCAGTGCGGCATCCGTTGCTGCTGCCACATCTCGGCGACCGTCATACCAGTAGTTTTGCTCTAGTCCCATCATCTTTCCGGTGCCAGGGACAAATTGCCACAATCCAGCCGCGCTACCGTGTGAGTAGGCAAAGGCATCGAATGAGCTTTCCACCACAGGAAGCAAAGCAAGCTCCATTGGGAGTCCACGCTCTTCGATACGTTTTGTGATCATGTATAGAAAAGGAGTCGCACGCTTAGACACTGTGTAAAGGTGATTCGGGTGCTTTAGATACCACGTACGGTAGTAGTCCACTTTCTTATGGTTTGGGATATCCATTTCAAGTTGCATGGCGATACGTTGCCATACATCTTCTTGTTCCTGAGGGGAAAGAACTTTAGGCGCGTCGTTAGCGGATTTTTTTGCTAAAGACGATGTGTTGCCCGGTTGAGCCTTCGCTGCATTTTGTTTTGCAGTCTGCTCAGATTTATTGGTTTCTGGTGTAGAAGACGTTGAGTCTGACTGAGTCAATTGACAGCCAGATAATAACAACGCCAACGCCCAGGTATACTTCAAACGCATGGATTCAGCCTATTTAGGGCCTTTTTATCTTCACCTGCCTGTCGCGCAACACAATGTGCGTGGCAGTCGCAAGATAATAGACATCTTTTAAACACTAACTAATTAATAGAGGCAAAGAGCTTCTAAATTATGCAATGGGGAGAAATTCAAATAGATTTATATCAACCCCAAACGTAAGAGAAGCGCCAGTGGCGCTTCTCGAAAAATCAGCCCCTGATAATACTGGGGTCTTGCAAACTTACAAGCAGAAAATGGTTAAAATTCGTTCTTCCACTCACGCAAAGCAGTAAAAACCGAGCATGGATCGCTATTTTTAATGCGACTAGCAACAGATTGAACCACGTCAGGATTGGTGGTTCGCAAGAACGGATTAATCCACTTTTCTTTGCGTATTGTTGTTGGAAGTGTCGAAATGTTTAGAGCTCGCAGTCGGTTTACATCATCGCGATATTGACGGAGCTGCTCATTATCAGGCTCAACCGCTAAAGCAAACGCCACGTTACTCGCGGTGTATTCATGCGCGCAGAAGACTTGAGTTTCTTCTGGTAGAGACGTTAGCTTGTTTAGTGACTCAAACATTTGCTCTGGCGTACCTTCAAAAATACGACCGCAGCCTGCGGAAAACAACACGTCACCGCAAAACAGTTTTCCGTCTCCAACGTAACCGATATGACCTAAGGTATGGCCTGGTAAACCTAGCACCAAAAAGATTTCGCCAAATAACTCCAGTTTGTCGCCTTCTTCCATGGGGGTGGTTAGGGTTGGAATTGGCTCAGATTTCGGGCCCACAACGGCGACTTCAGGAAAGGCACGCACTAAGTCTGGAACGCCACCAATGTGATCGTTGTGGTGGTGCGTAATTAAAATCGCTTCTAAAGTTAATTCGTTAGCCTGCAAGTATTCTAACACTGGCTTCGCATCGCCCGGATCAACGACTGCGCAACGCTTATCGCTATTTTGTATCAGCCAGATGTAATTATCATTAAATGCGGGTATGCTTTTGATCTCTAACACGATTCGTTCTCCGTCACCCATTTTAGTCAGGTGGTTAATGAAACCAGCACTCAGCAACAAAACTATACCACACCCGTCGACTTGGTCAGCAATGAACAACGGTCCGTGGGTGCTTGAGTCAATCCAGACCCGACTTGATGAATGGTGTCCGAAACTCTTCGGTTACCATATGCTCAAACTGGGCGGGTTGAGCTGTGAGCTAACCAGCTGTAATTGTAACATTCAACACCAAGTCAACGTAGATATCCAGAACCCGTTGCATAATGTGATTGCAGATGGTTACGAATTGCCCTTTTTGGAAAAAAGCTTTGATGTTGTGATACTCGCTCATCAGCTCGACTATGCAAGCGATCCACACCGTTTGCTACGGGAAGTCGATAGAGTGATGATGGATGATGGTTATTTGATAATCACTGGATTTAACCCACTAAGTTTGACTGGATTAGCGAGTTTGCTTCCATGGCGTAAACATAATTTGCCTTGGAGTGGACGAATGTTTACGTCGAACCGCATCAACGACTGGTTAGGGTTACTTAATTATCAAGTGATTCATTGCGATCGTTACGCGCTGTTTCCGATGAAGCGTTACCGCACGATGTGGACATGGTTGGAAAACAGTCTCGGTGATTGGGCGTCACCTGCAGGGAGTTTGTATTACATTGTGGCACGGAAACGAACATACCCTCTCAAGCCTATCAAACCGCATTGGCGTTTGAAGAAAAAGCTCACACCACTAGGGGTGATGAATCGAGAGGGCAATACTATGAGGAAAGAATCTCGTTAAGAGGGTTGGTAACCAGTATCTTCCTCGGTTGGGTTTTCTGCGGCGGTACGGGCTAGCTCATCACAAATTTCATTCTCACGATGACCAGCGTGGCCTTTTACCCAGTGCCATTCAACTTGATGGCGTGCAGTTTCTTTGTCTAGAGCTTGCCATAGATCGGCATTCTTCACGGGTTTTTTATCCGCTGTTTTCCAGCCACGCTTCTTCCAGTTATGGATCCACTGAGTAATACCTTGGCGCACATATTGGCTGTCAGTCGTTAAAGTGACTTTGCAAGGTTGTTTTAACGTCTGCAGCGCGACGACAGCCGCCAACATTTCCATGCGGTTGTTGGTGGTTAACGTGTAGCCTTTGGAAAGCGTCTTTTCTACGTCTTTGTAACGCAATACAATGCCGTAACCACCTGGTCCTGGGTTACCTAAACAAGAACCGTCAGTGAAAATCTCAACGTGTTTGGTCATATTTTTTGGTACTATTAGCCGAAACATTTAATAAAGCATAGTCTGACATACATAACCTTATGAATACCAGCAGCAATTCTGAATATAACCGCATTGTCGTTCTCGATACCGAAACCACAGGTATGAACCGCGAGGGTGGTCCTCACTACATGGGACACCGCATTATTGAAATCGGTGCCGTGGAGATCATCAACCGTAAGCTGACTGGTCGTCACTTCCACGTTTATTTAAAACCCGATCGTGAAATCCAACCAGAAGCGGTTGAAGTTCACGGTATTACGGATGAATTCTTGGTTGATAAACCGGAATACGCGAGCGTGCACCAAGAGTTTCTTGAGTTTATTAAAGGCGCCGAACTTGTTGCCCACAATGCGCCCTTCGATACGGGCTTTATGGATTACGAGTTTGGCATGCTCGATCCTAACATCGGCAAAACGGACGACTACTGCAAGGTGACCGATACCCTTGCTATGGCGAAGAAAATCTTCCCTGGCAAGCGAAACAACCTTGATATCTTATGTGAACGCTACGGTATTGATAACTCGCACCGTACACTCCACGGAGCTTTGCTCGATGCGGAGATTCTAGCCGACGTTTACCTCTTTATGACGGGTGGTCAAACGAGTCTAGAATTTAACGCGAATAAACAAGAGGGTGGGGTAGAAACCATTCGCCGTATTGAAGGAAGAAAAGCGCTAAAGGTTTTGCGCGCAAGTGCCGATGAACTAGAAGCTCACCAAAAAAGATTAGAGTTGGTGAACGACTGTATTTGGCATCAATAGGAGAAGCTATGCTGAGGGCTTTGTTGGTCGCGTTTTTAGCGATATGGAGTAGTCTCTCGAGTGCATCGAGTGAATCTGCTATGTCTTTGTTAGACAATCGCTTTCGAGTGGATCCAACCATCGAGCAGATCACTTTTTTAGTTTATCGTGAGCAAAGTTCTCAGCCAGTTGTTTTAGTGCGCCCTGACGGTAAAAAGTACTATGCTTGGGACGCCTACGACAATGTACGTTGGTACCAAGAAGCCTCACTCGATATTATCTCCGTTGACAACCCTATGCCAGGCCCATGGCAGGCTGTGGGGAAAGTCACTCCTAAAAATAACATCCGCTTAATTTCTCACTTAAAGCTCAGCACGGATGTGTTCCCAAACCGATTATATAATGGGGAAGCGCTTAAGTTTACAGCTCGCCTAACCTCCGACGACAAACCTCTCGTACTGCGCGACTTCCTTGACCGCGTGAATCTACGCGTGACATTTACCAAGTTTGTCGAAAATGAAGATGAGTTGATCAAAGAAGCACGTCCAGTGCCGATGGTTGTGGGTGAGTTTGCTGATGATGGCCGCGGCTTGGATGAAAAAGCAGGGGATGGTGTGTTCACTGTCCAACTACCAATAGACGTTGAGCCCGGTAAGTACCGTGCGCGAATCACCTCTGGTAATGGCGTATTCTTACGAGCGCAAGAGCAAGTCATCTTGGTTTATCCGAACCCAATTTCTCGTACTTTTATTCAGGCGCGCAATCCTGACAAACCACACCAATTGGTGGTGAGTGGTGAGCAAGGTATGATCGCGCCAGGCTCAATCGCAGTCACGGTGGAACAAGATGCACCCGATGGCTTTGTTAGCTACAGCCAAGGCCAGGTTTCTAAAGATGGAATGAGAACCACGCTGAATCTCAATAACGACGCTGAGCTTGGTAAGTACGCATGGCGCGGCGAGATCTTTGCCACTGATTTAGCGACGCAACGTCCACTAGTGTTTCCTATTCCAGAGCAAACCTTCAGTGTTGTTGATGAAGTTGATCTAGAAGCCGCTCGAATTGCAAAAGAAGCTGAATTAGCCGAGCAGCGCCGTATTGAAATGGAAAAGCAAATTATTGCTGAGCGGGAGGCTGAGCGTAAGCGCAGCATGATTATTATCGCGGTGGGTAACGTGATAATGCTGCTGATTGTGATCATTGCATGGATAGTCTGGCGCAAAATTAAAGCGAAGCGCGATGCCATGCCAGAGATGCAGTTAGAAGTGCCAAAGAAATAGTAGTAACACATGAAGCGAGAAACGGAGCCAATCGGCTCCGTTTTTTTTCAAGTTACCAAATTGGAAGAAGAAAAATGGATAAATTATGAATATTTAAGTTTACTGTACTCAAATATATGTTTGGGATTTTATATAAATAATATATCATTTTTACTTTCTAAATTGGTTGCATTTTTAATGTGACTAACTTTCAAAATAATCAATTAAAGATATACCCGTGATCATTGAAGATGCTTGATTTTCTTTAGAATCAGGATCATGCTACGAACTATGAAAATTACACTGACTCCTCAACAGAAACTG